>DASUVL010000457.1:0-8032 GCA_036379015.1 Niastella sp. | reverse complement strand
ATATTAGCGAACCGCACCAGGGTTGGATGAACTACCTGCTGGGTGTGACTTATCATATTCAACAGCAGGGAAAACAAATTGGTGGGGTCGATGTGATCATTGACGGCGATATTCCTGTGGGCGCCGGCATGAGCTCTTCTGCTGCTTTATGCTCAGCATACGGGTTTGCATTGAATGAATTGTTTCAGCTGGGCCTGAGCCGTATGGACCTGGCCTTCATTGGTCAAAAAACCGAACATACGTTTGTGGGTTTGAAATGTGGGATCATGGATCAGTTTGCCAGTTTGCATGGTAAAAAAGGCCATGTAGTGAAACTTGATTGCCGCAGTCTCGACTATGAATATATTCCCTTTGATTTTCCCGGTTATAAGATCGTACTGGTAAACAGTATGGTAAGCCATACACTGGCCAGTAGCGAATACAATATTCGTCGCCAGCAATGTGAAGAAGGCATTGACATCTTAAAAAAGCATTACCCCGGTATTACTTCCTTGCGGGATGTAGAACCAGTGCAATTATTGCAACATCAGGATGAATTGCCGCCGGTTGTATTTGATCGCTGCTCTTATGTGGTGTATGAGAAAGAAAGATTGCTGGCAGGTTGTGAGGCCCTCAAAAAAAATGACCTGACTGCTTTTGGTAAACTGATGTTTGCAACGCACGAAGGATTGAGTAAAAAATATTCTGTTAGCTGTACTGAACTTGATTTCCTGGCCGAATGTGCGCAACATATTACGGGTGTAGTAGGCGCCCGCATGATGGGTGGTGGATTTGGTGGTTGCACGATCAATATTGTTCAAGCCGAAGCGGTAGAAACATTTACGCAAAAGATACAGGCCGCGTTTAATGGGTTGTTTAAAACAACACCAGAAGTGTATGTTACGCAGATTGAAGACGGCACTAAAATAATGTGATAATTCGATAATGTGATAATTTGCTAATTGAATACAAATACAAAAGGCAAAATGCACAAACGCGAAACGCTTAATGCCGAACGCCGAACGCAAATACAGCGTTAAGCATTCGGCGTTGAGCGTTCAGCATTTAGATATAAACCGGCAACAGGCGCTTTTTGGCATCCGGCCGGTTGGGTGTTTTTCCTGGCGATACCCCAATTTGTATCTCTGTCATATTCTTTTCTGGCTGCGCAAAATCTATATTTAAAAAAACTTCACGACACTCATTGGTTACCGGTATATGGTGTTCGGCCAACCGCTCCATGATCTGTGCATGACTGCCGGGCAATTGCTCCCACGGACCTTCATGTGGAAAGGTGATGGCTTTAAAAAAGTCCAGCTCCCTGATCCTGAATTTTGATGAATGAAATGCTTTTCTGACCGGAATGGCAATTTCCAGGGTAAACACGGTGTCAGCATTTCCATCCATTCCATAATAGATCCAATGCAGCGGGCCATTGATAAAACTTTTACGGCCGGCTTCTACATATAATTCAGCCATAACCGGACCAAACTGAGGTAATTGGGCAATGGTAGTTTGATGGGTACTGCATAAAACGGTAAGCGACGGAAAAGTTTTTATGTGCATGCAAATAACTTTTAAAGTGAATAAATGACCACGCTGTACTGGAATAATAACGATTGAAACAGGATTGATCAGACCTATTTTAACCGAATCAGGAAATTAAGGGAGTGAAGTATGAAGTAAGCGGTATGAAGTAAGAGGGATGAAGCAGGAAGTTGACAGGTTGAAAAGTTAACAGGTTAAGAAGCCAATTTTTAGGGCGCTTTGCCCTTGTCAACATCAACTTGTTAACTTCTCAACTTTTCTCATCTCTGTGTTTCTCTTTCTTCATTCCTTCCTTCTACTTCTTACTTCGGAATCCGCCAAGCCTACGCTAAAGCCTCCTTCCCCCAGGCTTCCCATTCTTCTTTGCTGGGGCCATATATTCCTGGCACTTTTAAGCCGGCCATACGCATCAGCACGGTCATCTGGCCCCGGTGGTGCGTTTGGTGAATCAGCAATACATATAGCGAAAAGCCATTTTTCCAGGAGTCTCCATACAAATTATGTTCTTCTTCCAGGTTGTTATCATCCCAGTTACTGATAATAGCCGCCACCAATTGGTCGCTATTCTTTTTGTAATGTGTTATAAGTTCCTGTACAGTGGTGTAAGTGATAAATTCTTCCTTGATAGGCAATCCCAGCTTGCTGGGCAGTTCGGTGACCGTTTCAACAATGTGATTGGCCAACCGGCCCAACGTGCGGCCTCCGGGAATAGCCACCTGCAGGGATTCATCGGTAAGGGTGCCAAAAATCTTCAAGGTAGCTTCGGTCTCTTCTTTCCATCGATCGAGGAAGTCATGAATTGTACGTATCATCTGATTAAATTTTAAAGTGAAGGTTGAAGACCAAAGTAACAGCCGGGTTGTGACAGCAGTATGTCAGTAGGAAATGGGGGAGGTGAAATAAATTTTTGAACAGGGAAGGAATAATCGGCCTGGTATGAATTGAGTTCGGGGTTCCTGTTAAAGGAATTGGGTGGGCTTTAAAACAACGGTAAAATCCAGTTAAAGCGAGTGTATTTACTTCAACATTCGGTGTTCATCGGTTCAATATTCATTATTCTCTAGAGTTCAACTGGCAGGTAATGCAGGCGGATCTCTTCGGTTAAATCTTTCATAACTGTCGCCAGGGCTTCGGGTGATTCAATGGTGACATGATTGGTGTACATCAGCAGCCAGCGGCCAAAGTATTCCAGGGAGGAGGTTACAAAATACATGAGCACATGATCGTCTTTAACTTCTTCGCGCACATAGCCGTAATAATACTTTTGATTTCCCAGGTGGCGGGCTGCGTTTTTGGTAAACCGTACAACCACTTCCTGCAGCTCAGATGTGTTGATCATGGTTTGCATGTATTCCTGCAGGGAAGGATGTGAATCGGGCTCAAAAGTTTTATCGAGTATTTGCAGGTGCTGAATGCGGCTAACCCTGAAATCGCGGTAACCGTTTCGTAAATGACACCAGCCGATGAGGTGCCAGGCCTGGCCGTAATGGCACAGTCCGATAGGCTCCAGGGTGCGTTCGGTCACTGCATCCTGGCCCGACTGATAGCGGAGCTGAATTACTTTTTTATCGCCTAATGCTTTTTGGAGGTCTACCAGGTAGCGGCCTGCTGAATCATCTGCCGGAAGGCGCGACAAAACCACAATGTTATCATTCAGCTGATCCATATGCTCCTTGTCGGAAGTGCGTAACACCGCCTTTATTTTGAACAGGGCTGCATTGAAATGTTTTTTTATTGATTCGTCTGACAGGTATTCGGCGAGTTTGGCGCCCAGCAATAACGCGGAGGCTTCTTCCTGGGTAAACATTACCGGCGGTAAACGGTAACCTTCCATAATGGTATAACCGCTGCCTGCTTCGCCAATGACGGGCACACCGCTTTCTTCCAATGCTTTAACATCGCGGTACACAGTACGTAAGCTGATGTTAAAACGATCGGCCACCTCCTGCGCAGTTACCCGTTTTTTACTTTGCAGGTGGGTGAGGATGGCGTGTAGGCGGTCGATTCGGTTCAATTAGAATTGTATTATTAATTTGGATCTCTGGTTGTAAAGGTTGCTTATATCGTGAAACGGTCTCCGGCATCTTTGCTAATAGTTTGCATAGCGCGAAGCGGTATTCCATTAGCACATTAGCATATCAGCAAATTAGCTAATTGGTTTCTCCACCCATGCATCACTTTCCTTCAACAAATTTATCAATTTTTCAACAGCAATGGCGCTGTCGACATTGCGTTTCACAATTTCTTTGCCTTTGTATAATGTGATCTTTCCTACACCGCTGCCCACATAACCAAAATCGGCATCGGCCATTTCGCCGGGTCCGTTTACAATACAACCCATGATGGCGATCTTAACGCCTTTCAGGTGATGGGTTACCGAACGGATCTTCGCTGTAGTTTCCTGCAAATCAAATAAGGTGCGTCCGCACGAAGGGCAGGAAATGTATTCGGTCTTGGAAATGCGTGTACGGGTGGCCTGTAAAATAGAAAATGACGTGTTATTGACGAACTGATGGTTGTTCTTTGTTTCGAGGTAAGTGCGGCCACTAACTTTTTGATTCAGGACCTTTTCCGGTTCATTCATCAGCCAGATGCCATCGCCCATACCATCGAGCAGCAAAGCGCCGCTATCTGTTGAAAAATGGATCAACTGTTCATCAATGGTAGTGTCGTTGCTTTCTACAGCCAGTATTACGGGGCAGGTAATACCCTGGTTCATCAGTTCAATGATGTAACGCCTTACCGATGCCATGGCATGCGGATGCGATGAATACAAACACAACACAACGGTTCTGTCTTTGCGTATAGCCTGTAACAATTCCTGCGATGCAGGTGCGTTTACATCGGCTGCTACAAAATTCAGGATACCCGAACGATCGGTACGTTGAAGGTATTCGCTTGATTGAAATAAAGGATAATATTTTTCTTTATCGGTTGCCTGCAACCAGGTAGCATGATCGCAAATTACTTTTAGGGTGCCGGGCAGGGAAAAGTCAAGTAACTTTTTAGCCGTGTATATGTAATCAGCTGCTGCATCGGCAATAGTAAACTTATCGGTTTCGATGTTGTAGGTGTAACCAATAGCTTGCAGGTCTTCATGACCAATGGTTTCCGCTTTCATAAAGTCGGCCACTACCACCGGTACCTGTTTGCCACCGATGTTTGACACCGTGCCTGTATTTCGTCTTGTATATTCAAAAGGAGAAAAGGGAACTTTACTAATTGCAGGAATTTCTTCTTTTTGATTTTCGACTTCCGATTTCCTATTTGTATATCGTTTCACGAGGTCGCGGCAAACCGGGATCTCAAATTCAGGATCTTCGGTCAATGACACGCGAATGGTGTCGCCTAAACCATCTTCGAGCAGGGAGCCAATACCGATGGCTGATTTAATTCTGCCGTCTTCACCATCGCCGGCTTCCGTTACGCCGAGATGCAATGGATAACATTCACTAAATTCATCCATCATTACGTTCACCAGCAACCGGTATGCCTGTACCATTACCTGCGGATTGCTGGCTTTCATGCTCAATATAATATTGTGATAGCTTTCATTCCGGGCAATACGCAGGAATTCCATCGCACTTTCTACCATACCCATAGGCGTATCGCCATAACGGCTCATGATGCGATCGCTGAGCGAACCGTGATTGGTGCCGATGCGCATAGCGGTGCCGTATTCCTTGCAGATCTTTACCAACGGGGTAAAGCGCTCGCGAATGCGATCAATTTCTTCGGCATATTCTGAATCGGTATAATCGATCTGTTCAAACTTCTTTTTATCAACGTAATTACCCGGGTTCACGCGCACTTTTTCAATAATGCGGGCCGCTATTTCGGCTGCATTGGGGGTAAAATGTATATCTGCTACCAGAGGTGTTTTATAACCTCTTTTGTGCAGTTCGTTCTTTATAGTAAGTAAATTTTCCGCTTCTTTTTTGCTGGGTGCAGTAATACGAACCAGTTCAGCGCCGGCTTCAATACAACGGATACTTTGCTCAACAGTCGCTAAGGTATCCATGGTATCGGTTGTGGTCATGGTTTGCACGCGAATAGGGTTGAAGTTGCCCAGCAGCAAGTCCCCAATTCGTACTTCACGGGTGGCCAGTCGTTTATATTCAGTTAATGAATCGCAGTAAAGCTGCATGTGATTTTTTCTGATTTAAGAATTTATGATTGCCATTGTTACAGCGGCAAAATGTCTGCAAAACTACGAAATCGTGAAACGGTAAACGTGAAACGTGAAAGAAATACCCTTGTGTTTAGAAAAGCTTAACGCTACATTTGAAGCAGATAGTTATGTGTGGTAAGAATAGCTAAAGGCTTAATGCTGAATGAGTAAGGCAGAAGAGCTGTTGCTTGGAAGGTTGGCAGTAGGCAGAAAGTTAGAAGGAATTGTAAACGGTGCCTTCGACTTCGCCCGGTCTCCTGGTTGATCCTTCGACTACCCTTCGCGACCCCGACTCGTCGGTGCCACCAAAGATTTAGACGCTTGCGCCAGAGCTTCAGCGTCGGAGCACGGTGGCGGTGGCGCAAGGCGCAGCGGAACACGCGCTCAGGAGTTGAAACTGACATCAGTAAGGGCCGGAGGCCGTGGCTACCAATCCTTCTCTGGCTGTGTTACCGAGCGGGAGCGGTTTTGCTGTATTTTCCGTTGAACTTCCTGTTCTTTTTGTTCAAGCGATTTAAGATACTGTTCAATTTTTCGCTTATCGAGCTTGTTTTGCTGCTTTTGTTTTTGCTGCTGTTTTTGTTGGGGTTGCTTTTGCTCCTGACCCTGGTTTTGTTTCTTCAACTCCATTAACGCTTTTTGCAAATTGAACCGGGCATCTTCATCGGCAGGATTCAACTTTAAAGCATTCTTATATGCTTCAATGCTTTCCAACAGCTTTTTTTGTTTCGTTAATGTTACACCCTTGTTGTAATACCCTTTTTCTTTATAGGTCTTTTCGGGCGTGTTTTCAATTAATTCATCAAACGATTTCTCCGCATCAGGCAAATTACCGGTACGATAACGGGCATTGGCGAGATTGTAGCGAGCTATTGCATTTTTGGGATTTTGTGCTACCGCTTTTTGGTAAGCGGGTAATGCCTGTTCAAACTGTCCCTGTTTATACTGTTTATTGCCTTCCCTGATAGCCGCATTTTCATCCTGCGCTGTTACCCATGCAGGCAGTATAAGGAATAAAGGCATCAGCCATGTTATGTAGCTAAGTTTTTTCAAGCTGTTTTAAATTTACGTTCAGGCAAAAAGAATTCTATCATCAATAATCCAAAGGCTATGGCCAGGAACCATTGAAAATAATTTTTGTAATCCCTGAAGGCATTATCATCAAGCGATGTTGATTCGATAGTGCTTAACTGTTTTGTAATGGCATTAACCGCGGCATCCACTTCATTCAGTTTCACATATACGCCTTTGGTGGCGCCTGCCAGCTGCTGTAATTCTGCTTCGTTCAATCTTGATATTACTGTATTGCCGTTTTCGTCTTTCTTATATTCGTTGGTAGCAGGATCCATTATAGGCGCGCCTTCTGCCGAACCAATACCGATGGTATTGATCATAACACCATCCTGGGCAAGTTGTTGCGCCATGGGAACAGCCTGTGGGTCATGATCTTCTCCATCTGTGATCAATACAATTGATTTGAATTTTCTTTCCTTGCTATTGAAGGCCGAATTGCCGGCGCGTAATGCTTCAGAAATAACGGTGCCCTGTGTAGGCACTACTTCCGGTCCGGCCTGCTGAATATACATGCGGGCAGCGCCATGATCGGTTGTGAGTGGCATTTGTAAATAGGCCCTTCCTGCGAATAGAACCAGTCCAACCCGGTCGTTCGGTAACTGTTCCATTAACTTATATACCAGTTGCCGCGCTCTTTCAAGGCGATTGGGTTTTATATCTTCCGCCAGCATGCTTTTACTTACATCAATCGCAATTACTACATCTACCCCCTTGCGTTGAACATTATCCATAGCGCCTGGTTTTTGCAAATTGGCCGATGCTGCAATAACAGCTGCCAGGGCCAGCGCGAAGAACAGGAATTTAAACAGAAAATTAGTGGGCGAATAATTGACGATGAGTGCCTGTACCAGTCTTTGATCCCCGATCTTTTTAATGGTATTTTTCTTCCAGTACAAAAGCTGGAAATACAGGACTACCAGCAGGGGGATAGTGGCCAGGGCGACGAGGTACTCGATATGTTGGAAACGAAACACTAATGTGATGATTTGATAATTCGATAATGTGATAATGGGAAATGCAAGAATTAAACCAAATTGATATTCAATACAAATTAAGTATTATTTCGCTTTGATTTTAGTTAAAATACCTCGTATAATTAACAAATTCAGGTTATTAGCTTCGTTTTGCCTTTTGTATTTGTATTCCATTATCACAACTTGTCCCGACTTTAGTCGGGATTAGCTAATTCTGCTTACTTCTTTCCGTTAAAAAAGCCGTATTGTTTTAAAATAGCCTTGAGCAGGTTTATCCTGATCGATG
>DASUVL010000456.1:0-6991 GCA_036379015.1 Niastella sp. | reverse complement strand
CCGGCAGGTAAAATTGAACTCAATTTGCTAATCAGAAAATAGGCGCCCTTGAGCAGGCCTTCGCTCACCGGATTATTTAACCAACGCGGATGATCCTTTTTATTGGCTTTTGGAATTTCTTCCAGCGGCGTGTTGCTGATGTATTCTTTGATGGACTCAAACACTTCATCAGCCGTCAGCTGTTGTATATTGATCTGATGTAAAGGGATCCAAGACGGCTGGCCGGCATGTGCATTTTCCCAGTCAATAGCATTGGGTTCGGTGTATTGCAACAGATCAGCTAATGCTATTCGATCAGTTCTTTCAAACCCAATAAACCCAATAGCGGGATGAAAAACCTGGTAATCCCAAATCAGTAATGTCTGTAATTCCTGTTCGCTAATAGCCGGCGACAGTTCCCCATCAACCGGAATAAAAAGTTTACCACCTACCACCGTATAGGGATGCCTTACCTGTAACATCGCAGGCAATTGTTCTTTTTTGAAAATAACAAACAAGCCCGCGGCATCAACCGGGTTATTATTGTGTGAGATGATAAAACAACCCAGTTGCTCCAACGGTATCTGCCACCCATTCATTTCCTGCAACCATATATCCGGCGTATTACCCCGGATAAAAGCACCGCTCAATGCATGCGTTGCATGTTCATTATATTTAAGCGCTAGTTCCATATTTTTCCAGTGTATCTATAAACCGTTGAATATAGTTATGATAAAATACGGTTACATCCTTGCTTTCTGCTGTATCTACTCCGGTAAAATAAGAAGGTCCGCAAACCCTGCCATCAGCAGCCCAGCAGGCAGTTGGCTTACCCATGATCATAACAATGGTTATTTCAGGGATTTTTTTATCGGAGCTCTTCAAATGCAAAAAGCCTCTTGAATCTGCCAGTACTTCACTGCCATCTGCCCATACAAATTTTGAAAACTTACAATTTGCATTAGGTATGTCCATAGCAGGCACATCTACTTGTTTTGCATCGTGTATACGCAGATTTTTATTTTCTACCTGGCGATTATGATCAATGATGATCACTCTATTGGTTGATTTGTAAGATATATGCCTGTCGTCGAAACCCAGTTCTCCATCATAATTCACATATACACTTTTTACGGTATTGATGGTTGTGTAGCCATCATTTATATGTCTTTTAAAGTAGTTTAAATACGTAAACCCTTTTTTATAACGCTCAGCAATATCATTAAAAATGCTAACCATATCTTTCCCGGGGAATACCTTACCGGTAGGCGCATCTACAGAAAACAAATTACCGTTTGCTTTAATATAAAAATGCCCTGCGTCAAAAACCATTTCTGTAATCTGGGTGAGGGTCTCCGGTCATTTAGTGATTTCTACGCAATTTAATTCCAGGTTCACCTCATACAAACGGGTAAACTTTGTCACGCCCGCATATACAAGTATGTAAATGATTGACGTTCCATCTGAACCAAAACAAAAGCGGCCAGGTTCAAGAAATTCTATTATTTCACGTGCCCCTCTGGTTTTGCTATCCCAATATAGAACCCGCTGATCGATCGTAACGCAGATCAGGTGATCTTTCTTCAGTTCGAAAAAGCATTCCGCATTGAATTTTATTTTGGAAGCAGGAAAATACAATGGACAAGGAATATACTGCATGATTGCCGGCACATTAATTAGTGTTCTGGCTTTCTGCGGGGTCTTTTCCTTTTTATTAGTATTGAACAACAACTCCTGCAGATCGAACCTTGCTTCACTTAACAACTTTCTGCGGCCTTTGATAAATTCATAAAACTGCAATTGTCCGCTCCGGTTCACGGTAACCAAAAAATTAACCGGCTTTTTCAATGATGATAATATTGACTGGAACAATACGCCATATGTGACTTCTTCCTCAGTAATTAAAAAAACCTCATCTTCTTCCCGTACTACCTGCTGGCTCATAAATAAGGTAAGCGCCCGCCCGCAATGCAAGGCAGCATCCAGTTGCTCCAATGAATTTATTACGCCTTCCCTGGTTGACAGATCAATTTCATTGGCACTGTTTCCCAATAAGGCGTAGGACCGGATCTGCGCTTTTGCTTTGTTATTATGCGCGCATGCCAGCGCTGCCGATACGGCAAAAACACGTGGCAGTCCCCACATTTTTATCGTTGTATCGATCAATAATATCCGTTGCTTTTCTGGGTTGGATGGCAATTCTTCCCGGCGCAGGTATAAAGCCTCATTATTGGCCAACCTTGCCATGAGTGACAGATCATCGTGCGCCAGTTCGCTCAACAACAGGCGATCGAAATTTCCCCTGTTGGTAATGTCAGATACGCCACCAAATAACTGATCGCTGCTGCCATGCGCATGCATTGGGATGTTCATAGCAGCAATGAGCCGCTGGGTCAACTGCGCCAGGCCGGTAGTTCTTGGATCCTGTTCCAGCTGTTTCAGCAGATCACCAGTTTCCTGCTTAGGCACTTCCAGATCTGCCGCTGTTGGCAACTCCTTTAATCCGGTGCGAATGGCCAACTCCAGATCATGAGCAGTTGGGAATACTTCCAATGCGCGCTGCAACCACTTCATGTCTTCATTAAAAATAGCAGCGGTTTTGCCTGGCAATCCATCCTTGAAAATAAAATGGTCCAGCTTACCGCTGTTAAAGACACCCAAAAAACCAGCAGCAACTTCCTTTGAAATTTTATAATCTACATTTTTAAAAATGGTGTAGAGCAACCAGGTTCTGTTCGTTCCCGAACGTAACTCAATTGGCAAAGCTGCCACATGGTGCAAAAACCGGGTGGCTTCAAGCACCCGCTCCTTCAATCCCCTCAGTATCGAACTGTTTTTTCCATAGTAATTCAATAACCTGAGCACACCTGACGAACTATCTTCTTTGGCAGCAGGTGTATCAGGTTTTTCCCGGCAGGCGCTTATAACCAGCAGTATTGATCCTAATGATGAAAACCCTTCCTGCGACAATTGCATTAAGATCTCCATCAATTCTTCCCGGTAACAAATGGTATCACCATCCCGCCACTCGATGACATGTCCATCATCAGCCCACCGCCAGAAATACTTTTCCGGGGGTCTGAAATAATCCACTACCTCCATCCAGGGATTACTCATGGTGCCTCCCTTTTGTTAAACGAATAGCGCTCCTGGTTGATGACACGAAACTTTCCTTTGGAATTTTTTCCCAGGTGCCGTCAATTTCAAATAACAGCCATGCTTCCGTTGAAGGATTAAGGCGGTTTATGATCAGGGTGCTGATCACCGGCGGATCAAATTCAAAACCTGCCGGCAATAATAATGTATCCTGTAACACAAATTCTTTTCCGGGCAAAGCTGGTAACGGCGTACCCATGATCAACACTTTATTCTTTTCCGAAACGGCAAACCGGGTTTGTTGTAACCTGACCAGCGGTGCATTTTCTCCATACGCCTTCCATGTATTGAGATCGGTAAGTAAAGCATTGCCCTCCTGCAACCGGCCGGAAGAAATCAACCTGATAGTATGTAATTGATTAATTGTACCTGGCAGTGCCGATACTGGCAATTTTACTGTAATGAATGATGACAACGGCTCCCAGTTCAGGGTTTTTAATTTACCTACAGGCGTAAGTCCATTGGGCGGAAATAAATTATTGTCTGCATCCAGTATGAACGTATGCAAACCGGGCAGTTGCCGGATACGCAGATCAGGTGCCGACTGGGCAGGAATACCACGCACCCAAATGAATCCATCGTCTTGGGCTGCCTCCAAACCCGGCAAACAGCGTACAGTGCCCAGCGCGGCTTTATCGGTTTGTGACAGTACTATTATTAGCTCGTTCATTCAGCATGCATTATTTGTTGCCACAATTCGTCTATTGGCTTTAACACATAATTTCGTTGATCTACATTCCTGATCCATTCACAGCGGCCATTCAGGTAGCGCAACCTGTCTTTTATTACCGACCGTTCTGCCCCTGTTGTTTCAGGATCTTTCCATTGTCCGGTCATTTGCATTACCTCTTTGTAGATATCATCGGCATTGGGTGAACTATTGATAGCTGCCCTGGGGTGTAGTTGTTCCTGCTCTTTTTCTTCTTCCAGTTCCGCATTTACAATTCCGGCAATTACTTCACGCTGTTCATCGGTATCCCAGATGTAACGCAACACCCACATATCACTACGGTAGGCTTTTGTTCGCTTGCATAATATAGCGCTTGCGGCAATCAGCCGTTGCAATTTTACAGCTCGCCGGTCACTCACCTGTACCCCGGCATTGCGCAGCTTCTCGATCAGGTCGAGATAGTAAGGACGGATCTCCAGCATATCAACCGTAGGTATCAAACTTTGCAATTGACGGATCTCTTCTGTATCTATACCTGGAACGTCGCCGGATTTTTTTTGTTCCAATAACCAGCCTGCATCCAGCACATCGTTGAGATGATGCGGGTCAACATAATCACAGCGCACCCGAATTAAAAAACGATCGAACAGGGCCTGCAGCGCTTCTTCTTCGGGCAGGTGATTGCTGGCGCCTACGATCATCAATGCGGGCAGGTTCTTCGTTTCCCGGCCACGTCTGAAAATACGTTCATTCAAAACCATCAGTAAACTATTCAGGATGGCGCTGTTGGCATTCAGCAATTCATCCAAAAATATAAGGTGTGCTTCGGGCAGCATGCCTTCAGTATTGGTTACCAGGTCGCCATCCCGTAAGCGCCGGATATCAAAAGGACCAAACAACTCATTCGGTTCGGTAAACCGGGTGAGCAGGTATTCAAAGGTCTTACCGTGTAACAACCGGGCGAGTTCACGCACAAGTGCGCTTTTGGCGGTTCCGGGTGGGCCTAACAGGAATAAGTTTTCCCGGCCTGCCAGGCAGATCCCCATCAGATCAATAATGTCATCCTTTCCAATAAAAGTGCTTTTAATGTGCTGTAGCACCGCATTCACCTTATCGACTAGCTGAAATTCGATAGTAGATTTCTTTTCCATGCTTACATTTCTTTTAAAACCGGTTCCCAACCAGGCCATAACACAGGGGCATGATCGCCCAGTGCTTCTTTTATATGTTCGTTTACCAAAATATTGTTACATCGTTTCCGGTCGCGGGTCTCAATAATGCGATCGATATACGCGTTCCGCAAACAGGTATTGCTCATGATCACTTCAATATCCATGACACCCTCCACCTTCATACCCACTGATGAAAAAGGCCATTGTACAGCTACCTCCTGTAACCGCTTAACGAGTACATCTTCCGGCGCCAGTCCTTTAGCCAACCCCAGGAGGTTGGGTAAATAGCGAAAACTTATATCAACCGACAAAATAGTTTCCGGAGAAACAGATCCATTGAAAGGGGTGAGTAATCCGTTTACAGCTTCTTCGCCCAGATCACGCAGCATTACCAGCTGCACGGCACGGTACAAAAAATTAGTAGCCCATACTGCGGCTTCGGGGTGAAATGCAGGCGCCATACCGGTTAGCTCCTGTACGTGGCGGTTATACTGTTCGTGAAGGTGTTCCGTTGCCTGTTGAATATCCTCATTAGTAAACGGGATAACCTGCCCTTCAACAATAACCTTTCCTTGCTGAATAATGTCCTGTATGAATTGAGCTAATTGCACAGCTACAAAATACGCTGTGAAAATGAAGGGAGGAAATGAATAGGGTAATATAATTTTTAATATTACCTACGACTTACTTACTGTATTTATTTTTCTTACTTCGTCTTTAGCTTTATTGATCCACGCCTGGTTGGCTCTGCGTTCCCGTGAGCTTAAATGTCCGCCTTCATAAACCATATTATCCAGCACCTGTTTTGCTTCTTCATCGCGATTAGCTCTTAACAAAAAGAGCGCGTATTGATATCTTGCTTCAAAATAAGCAAACCGGCCATTCATGGTTTTGAACTCCTTTTCGGCCAGATCGCTTTTACCGGTTTGTTCCAGCGCCATGGCGTATAAAACATGTACCCGCGATTTGGCAAACTGAGGAGAGGTCGCCATTTTTTTTGCCAGGGGAATAATATCAGCGTACCGGCCTACATTGAAATAAGCAACAATCAGTTGTTTGAGCACATGTTCATTCTCAGTAAAAACCCCGGTAAGACTTTGTTCGTAAAAGGCGATGGCATTCTCTGTTTGGCCAATGGCCAGGTACCCATCTGCCAGCGCTACACGGTTATGAAAAGTATCTGAAAAACGCAATTGTTCTTCCAGCTTCCTTATACCTCCGCCCGGATTCAACACCGATCCTACGCCGGATTTTACGTTATCGATCTGGTTTCCGGTAATCATTTCTGAGAAGATGTATATCAGGCTTCCGATCACAGGCAGGAACACGATAATCCATATCCATTTATTTTGATTACCCTTCCGAATACAGTGAATAGCGCAAATTGCCTGTAACGCAACAGGGATGTAGTAATAATAACTATTAGCAAAAAACATAATGCAGTACGGGGTTCGTTTTGTTGATCTCAAAAATATAATTCTTTCCCAATTAGATCATAGTTTTTTACAATAGCAATCTACTGCCTTAAAAATAAACACGTTACGATTTTTTAGCATCTATTTTTCCTGGTTGCAGCTTTCTGCTGTTGAACCCCGATTATTGTCATCAATTAACAATGAAAATTTCACATACACTTAATATACCGTGAAGCTGCCATGTGTAACTGCGTTTTGTGAAAAAAACATAGCATGATCACCGGTAGTTCTCTTGTTATTCTTATAGTTTTTGTCTAACTATGAACAAGAAAGCTTGAATGCATTCAGCACACCATTTCTATTCTGTTAACTAATCAACAACAATTCGTTAACCTTAAAACAATCCAATGAACTTACGTATTTATTGTCTTGCTGCAACTGCAGCAATGATACTGCATGCCTGCGTAAAACAAACGCAGACATCAACTACTGAAGAGTCAACAAACAATGAAAGCCGAACAGCAACAGAAAATGCAATAGCCACCAATGTAGCAGTTACCTACACTGATGAAAGCAGCTTTGTCAGCAGCTTATCTTCG
>DASUVL010000455.1:0-4887 GCA_036379015.1 Niastella sp. | reverse complement strand
CGTTTCCAAAGGAGATATTTGCAATGCCGTATGCGATGGGGCCGAAACCATGGATGCTGTTAAAAAATGCACCAAAGCTGGTACTGGTTGCGGTGGCTGCGTTCCCATGGTGAAAGACCTGATAACGCATACACTGAAGTCGCAAGGTAAATATGTACGCAACGTACTATGCGAACACTTTAATTACAGCCGGCAGGAACTGTACGACCTGGTTAAGGTGCATAAGCTCATGACGTTTGATGAAGTATTGAACAAACTGGGTACCGGCGATGGCTGCGAATTATGTAAGCCGCCCGTTGCTTCTATTTTAGCCAGTTTGTGGAATGAAATGATCCTGGCCAAGGGTAATGATACGGCCCAGGATAGTAACGATCGCTTTTTGGCTAACATTCAAAAAGGTGGTACTTATTCTGTTGTACCCCGTATTCCGGGTGGAGAAATTACCCCTGAAAAGCTGATCGTGATTGGACAAGTTGCTCAGAAATATAATCTCTATACAAAAATTACCGGTGGTCAGCGTATTGATTTGTTTGGCGCTCACCTGAACGACTTACCTGAGATCTGGGAAGAACTGATTGCAGCCGGTTTTGAAAGCGGACATGCATATGGTAAAGCCTTGCGTACGGTGAAAAGTTGCGTGGGCAGCACCTGGTGCCGGTTTGGTTTGCACGACAGCGTTAGTTTTGCCATTCGGATAGAAGAAAGATACCGCGGCTTGCGCGCACCACATAAACTTAAATCGGCCGTATCGGGTTGTATCCGCGAATGTGCCGAAGCGCAAAGCAAAGATTTCGGCATTATTGCTACAGAAAAAGGCTGGAACCTGTACGTATGCGGAAACGGCGGTTCAAAACCACAACACGCCTTGTTACTGGCTACCGACGTAGATTCTGAAACCTGTATTAAATATATCGATCGCTTTTTGATGTTCTATATCAAAACAGCAGATCCGTTAACCCGTACTGCTACCTGGTTGAATAAAATGGAAGGTGGCATAGATTATCTGCGCAACGTTGTAATCAATGATAGTTTAGGAATTGCAACACAACTGGAAGCAGAAATGCAACTGTTGGTGGATAATTATAAATGCGAATGGAAAGAAGCGGTAGAAAATCCTGAGATACGCAAACGTTTCTCGCATTTCGTAAATGCGCCAGAAGTAAAGGATCCTTCAGTGCAGTTTGATGCCATGCGCGAACAGAAAAAAGCGAAGGAGTGGAAGTAGTTCGGTCAACTGATGTTGCAGTTAACGGTTCATGATTGTCGATTGTTACTTTGGTCACTATAGTCTTCTGATATACTAAAACGCACACTCAATGCCATGTAGCTGACCGGCTTTTTGCCGTTTTCAGCTGCGTATACTAACGATTGCTTGCCTGCATAAAAAATGCAGCGGGTTTTATATTTCCCCATTTTGAATGCCATTTGAAAAATGATCAGTGAAAGCTGAATTGGGAATTCTTTGTAAACACAATGTTCATGTTATGATGCAAGAAAAAGTACTTACCTGGTTTTTAGCCTGCCGTGCCACAGATGTACCCGAAAACGGTGGTGTATGTGTAAAATATCAGGACGAACAAATTGCGTTGTTCAATTTTAGTCGTCGCAAGGAGTGGTATGCCACTCAGAATATGTGTCCGCACCGCCAGCAAATGGCTTTAAGCCGCGGTTTGATCGGTACACAAAACAGCGAGCCCAAAGTAGCATGCCCATTCCACAAAAAAACCTTTTCCCTGACTACCGGAAAATGTTTAAGTGGTGATGATTGCGGTGATATAAAAACATATCCGGTAAAAATTGAGAATGACTGGGTTTATATAGGAGTAGAAAATAATGAATAAGAGTTGAGAAGAAAGGCCCCCGCCGAACGGCGTCCTTAAGCGGAGGGATGGTTTTAAGAGGATGATTCTATCGGTTGCCTGCTTATGAGTTTATAAACGATTGCTTGCCATGTTTTAACCAAATTGATAAACTAAAATCACCGCATGGTAAAATCAAAGAATACCCAAGCCGATTAAAAAACCCCGGCAGATGGCAGTCTAACCGGGGTAAGCAAATTTTAAAATGAATCATCATCTTAAAAAAACCAAAACAAAAGTATGAGGAAAAAATTAATTTTCATGGCAGTATCCGGAATTGTGTGTTTTTTAGGGAGGCCACTTACGAGTACCGCGCAATTTTCATTGCAGGGGCAACTGAGAACGCGTTCTGAAGTACGCGATGGACTCGGAACACTCAATGCTGTGGGTACTAAACCTGCTTTTTTCACTTCTCAACGGGCCCGTTTAACTTTTGGGTACAAATGGGACCGGGTAAACTTCAATTTATCTGTTCAGGACGTCCGGGTGTGGGGACAAGATGCTTCTTCCATTAATAACGCCGACGGAAACAAACTGATGGTTCATGAAGCCTGGGCAGAAGTTACCCTCATGAATGTGGCTGATACCACCATTAAAACAAAAGGTATCGACAATCTTTCTTTTAAAATTGGCCGCCAGGCTTTAATATATGATGATGTGCGTTTACTGGGCGACCTGGACTGGTTGCAACAGGCGCGCCGACACGATGCATTACTGATAAAAGCCATGCATCATGGTTGGCAGCTTGACCTGGGAGCAGGGTTTAATCAGAACAGCGATGCGTTTGGTGTAACAGGAACCTATTATACAGCCGGTAACGTGCCTCCTTATGTGACCAATTCCCTTGGGAACCTGGTGGCAACGCCTGCAGGCCTGATACCGCTTTCGACCAATGGCACTATGGGGGCAAAAAGCAGCTTATCAGGCGCACCGGTACTGTCTAATGCGGTTAGCACCAACGGTATGAACCAGCAGTATAAATCCTTCCAAATGCTGTATTTAAGCCGCAAATTCGGCCAAACAAAATTTGCAGGGCTTTTCTTTAAAGATGATTTCTCAAAATACCGCCTCGATTCAGCAGGCAACGCTTCTGCAGGGTATGTATTTGGCAGAAGGTATGACGTTAAAGGCGTAAACAGCCGCCTTACTTATGGGTTGATGATCAATGGCACCATTGGTAATGCAGCAGGGTTGAAAAAATCATGGCAGGTAGGCGCTTATTTTCAAAGTGGTAAAGACCGCGATGGAAAAGACCTGACCGCCTCGCACTATACAGCATCGCTTACATTGCAGAAAGGCAAATTCAGCTTTGGTCCCGGATTCGATTATTTATCAGGTAATGATCCTGAAACACAGGCTACAGGTACCGAATCACATCGTTTTGATCCCCTGTACGGAACGCCGCATAAACATTGGGGATATATGGATTATTATTATGTAGGTACCGGTTCACCCGTAGGTGGTTTGCAGGACGCTTACTTTAAAGTAAAATACCAGGCCAATTTATTTTTTGTAAGTCTTGATGCACACAACTTCAGGTTAGCGGAGAATGTACAGAATGCCGCTGATCCTGATAAAATGAATATCGACAAAAATTTAGGATACGAATTTGATTTTATAGCCAATTATTCACTAAACAAATTCACTACACTGGAACTCGGCTTGTCATACATGAAGGCAAACAACAGCACCGAGTACGTTAAAAGAGGATCTATGGACCAGGCAAGGCACAATGCACAATGGGCTTACCTGATGATCAACATCCGCCCCGACTTCTTCTTCTCTAAACCAGTGGCAATTAAACAATAATCATGGGCTTAAAATCAACTGACATGAAACGCTTTAATATATCAAAAGTACTTATAGTTACGCTAGCTGTTTTTATTGTGTCAACTTCTTTCGTACAGCACACCGCGTTTAAACCAAAACCAACCCGGGTAATAAAACTCGGTTTCATTCCTTTAACCGATTGCGCCCCGCTGGTGATTGCCAAAGAAATGGGCTTCTTTCAAAAATATGGGCTGGATGTACAGGTTACCAAAGAGGCATCATGGGCCGTTGTACGCGATAAAATATTAAATGGGGAACTGGATGGCGCGCATTGTTTGTTTTCGATGCCTTTCTCCGTGTACGAAGGCATTGGCGGCAAAGCTGGTTCTGAAATGCGCATCGCTATGATGTTGAATAATAACGGTCAGGCCATTACGCTTTCTAAAGATTTTTGCGGCCTGGTTGGATTTAAAGAGATTAAAAAAGTAGCTGCAGCTGTAAAATCGGTGCAGTCGAGGAAGGAAGTGACCTTTGCTCAAACCTTTCCCGGCGGCACACACGATATCTGGTTGCGTACCTGGCTGGCTGCCTGTGGTGTAAATGCCAAATCAGTAGGTATTATCACCATTCCGCCACCTCAAATGGTGGCCAACATGCGGGTAGATAATATGGAAGGATTTTGTGTGGGCGAACCTTGGAACGGTGTAGCAGCTACTCAGAATGTTGGTTTCACGCATATCGCTACGCAGGACATCTGGAAAAATCACCCTGAAAAAGCACTGGTAGTTAATAAAGCATTTGCCGAAGGTAGCCGGGAAGACCTGAAGAAAGTGATGATGGCTGTACTGGAAGCCTGCAAATGGCTCGATAATATGGGTAACCGCAAAAAGGCTGCTCAAATTCTATCACGCCCGAATTATGTGAACGCACCAGCAACAGTGTTAGAAGCCCGCCTGATGGGCAGCACCGATCTGGGTTGTGAGCTGGGTGTACAAAAGTATAAAGACGATTACATGTTGTTCCATAACAACGGCTTTGTAAATGCGCCGCGTAAAGCACATGGCATCTGGTTTATGTCGCAATACGTGCGGTTTGGATATATCGGTGCATTACCGGCTAACTATAAAGAAATTGTTGATAAGATAATCATGGACGACTTGTATGCTGAAGTAGCAAAAAGCATGAACATACCGGTTCCTGCCGATGATATGAAGCCATTCAAGTTGAATATTGAAACCGTACCGTTTGATCCTAATAA
>DASUVL010000454.1:0-12399 GCA_036379015.1 Niastella sp. | reverse complement strand
GGTGATAGATATAAGGGATATAACCAACCCGGCAGTTGTAAAAAGAATGGAAGATGCATTTCCGTATGTGGATCAACAATACCCCAAAGAATCAGGGTATTTTGTTTGCCCCGACCCTTCAAAAGGGATTGTAGTGAATTGGGAATTACAAACCGTTAAATCACCAAAATGCCGTCGCTAAAAAATAGCATTATGAAGAAATTATTATTTTATATGCTGTTATCAGGAGCGCTGATAACAACGCTTCAATGCAATAAACAAACAACCGCTTCCAGCAATACCGGGAGCGGGGGATCAACGGCCCGCTTTGCCATCAGTGGCAATTATCTATATATAGTTGATAAGGAAAACCTGAAAGTGTTTAATGTTACCAATGCAGCCGATCCGGTTTTGAAGAATACCGTACCGGTAGGTTTTGAAATTGAAACTATTTACCCCTTTAAAGACAAGTTGTTTATCGGTTCAACCAGTGTAGTGCATATATTTTCAATAGACGATCCTGAACGTCCGGAAAAGTTAAGTACAGCTATTTCGCCAGAAGTGATACGCCGTTGCGATCCGGTAGTTGCCAAAGACACTGTTGCCTATGCCACGCTTCGTACAAATGCCATGTGTGGTGGTACCCAAAGTATTTTGGCTGCCTATGATATCAAAGACATAACCAAACCGGTTCAGAAAGCGACCTACCCGGTTACTGAACCATACGGATTGGGATATTCAGATACAGCCCTGTATGTGTGCGATCGGTATGGATTGCTTGTATTTAATATCAAAAATGCGTTTAGTCCCCAACTTGGTAAAAAATTCTCCGATGGTTGGTATCTGGATGTGATCCCTTATAATAATACGCTTATATGCCAGGTAAAGGATGGATTGACCCTATATGATATTTCCAGTTGCATGAATCCAACCCTCATTACAAAAATTAAATAATGCACCGTATCTGTTTGTTTTGCCTGCTCTTGCTGCTGGTAGCAGTGACGGGTGATGCCCAATTTATAATGGCTCAAGCCATGCAGACTGATTCCGGTAAATTATATCTCCGCCACAATCCATTAGGGTTAATCGATTTTCTTGACGGAAATATCACGCTTGGCAGCGAATACCGGTTTAATGATACCTGGTCAGCAACCATAGATGCAGGCGGTATTTTGTATTCGCAATATTTTCCAAAGAGCAAAAGGTCTACTGGTATCTTGCTGCGTCCCGGCGTCAGGATATACCCAGGCAAATACAAAGATTATTTTGTTGAGCTGCAATTTCATTATAAACAAGTGATGTATAATATCAAGGATTGGCTAGACCGCGATGTTGTGAATGGTGTGGCTACTTATGAAGAACTGAAAACCTTTCGGTACCAGAAGCGGGTTATGGGGGCGAACATAATGGGTGGTATGAAACAATATCTGTCTAAAAATCGCCGGTTTTTTATAGAAGTATACCTGGGGCTGGGTGTTCATTTTAAAAATCAAAAATTGTTAGATGAGCCAAATGCCCGGTACGATCCTCCCTTTACATTGGGCGCTACAGATAATACGTCAACCAATACCGCAGGTAATACCTCGGATAATACACCTGGAGGAAGAAGTGTAGTACCCGCATTACCGGGAGGCGTGCGGATAACCTATCGTTTACGATAATCCGCAGTTACCGGTTACCAGTTACGAGTGCATGCAACTGTATTTCATTAGCATATTGGCACATTAGCACATTAGCTAATTGGCCATCATACTTCCTTCCGTAGCACCTCCAGCGGTGGTTTGTTCAATACGCTGCGGCTGTTAAAGAGGCCAATGATCACCGTTAATAACGAAATGGATCCAAATAAAGCAAGAACGGGTAGCCAATGTGGCGTAAATGGCGCATTGAAACTATATTTCGCCAATGCCCAGCTGGCTCCCAGCGATAACAAAATGCCGGTAGCTGCTGCCAGGGCGCCTAAAAAGAAATATTCGAGCGCCGTAATGAAGAGTATTTGTTTACGATTGGCGCCCAGTGTACGCAACAGAATGCTTTCCTGCATACGTTGGTATTTGCTGATGAGCACGGAGGCTATAAGCACTATTAAACCGGTAATGATGCTGAACCCGGCCATGAACCTGATCACAAAACCGATCTTATCCAGCACATCATCCAGAACCGTGAGAATTAAGTTGAGGTCAATGACCGATACGTTTGGGTATTTTCGAACCACGGCCTGCTGAAAACGGGCCGATACTTCCGGTGATGGCACCCGGGTTACCAATACATGGAACTGTGGCGCTTCTTCCAGTACCCCGGTTGGGAAAACCACCCTGAAATTGGTTTGCACCCGTTGCCAGTCAACCTGTCTGAAGCTGCCGACTACTGTAGGGATCAGCGTACCCTGTACGTTAAAAATAATATGATCGCCCACGTTAACATGAATGCGTTTTGCATACCGGTCTTCCATGGAAATATAGATCACATCCTCGGAAGTTTTTACCGGTCCATATAATTTACCGGCGGTTAATTTTTCAGAACTGGTTAACGTGTCGCGGTAGGTAACCCGAAATTCCCATTCATAGGCTTCCGTACGATACCCCGAACCGGAATCCTGTTTTACCTGTGCCGATGATTGGTGATTGATCTCTTCTACCCGCATGGTAACAATAGGAACCTCCTGCATTACGGGCAGTTTATATTGTTTGGTAAGCAGGGCAACGCTGTCTTTCTGGCTGTTCTGAATATCGAACAATACCATGTTGGGTTGATTGCCACTGCCCGATAACGTTACCCGGCTGATGAGTATATCCTGGATAAAATATAAAGTGCCGATAAATGCTGCGCCTAACCCGATGGTCACAATCAAAATAAGGGTTTGATTGTTGGGCCGGTACAGGTTGGCAAAACCTTGCCGCCACAGGTAATTCCAGGAAGAAGGAAAGAAGCGGCGCACCAGCCAGCGCAATAGTAATGCTACCATTGACAACAACAGAAATGCAACGAGTATACTCAGGGTGAATATGATGGCCTGCCGCCAGTTATGTATCTGCCACCAGGTAAAGCCTGCCACGAAAAATAAGATGGTGGCATACACCAGCCATTTAAGCGGGTCGCGAAATTTGATCTGTTCAACCGATAAACGCAGGGTGTTCAACGGTGAAATATTTCTTACACTTACCAATGGCAGCAACGCGAATAGTAAGGATATTACAACGCCCGATATGACGCCCTGTGTGATCGCCTTCCACGACGTGATGGTAGTTACCTGCACCGGTAAAAAATCTTTGAATACGGCGGGTAATTGCTGTTGAATGACAATACCCAATACCGCACCCAAAACAGAACCTATTAATCCAATGGTAACGATCTGTATTAAATAAATTAAAAATGCCTGCGATGAGTTTACGCCCAGGCAACGCAGAATGGCTATGGATGCAATCTTTTCGCGGATGTAAATATGGATAGCGCTGGCTACGCCTATACAACCCAGCAACAGCGCAATAAAACTAATGAGGGTTAAGAACTGGTTGAAGTCTTCAAAAGCCCGGCCGGTATTTCTTTTTCTTTCCTCCACGGTATCGTAATCCAGACCCTCTTTTTCCAAACGAGGCTCTATATCCGAAATAATGCCATCAATGGCAGCCGGTTGGGTATATTTATAATAATAGGAAGTTGCAATGCGACTACCTTTCTGAATAAGGCCGGTAGAGTCCAGGTATTTAAGGGGAATGTAAACGGGCGGCGCTACGGTAGTGGATAGACCGGTGCGCCCCGGCGCTTTGGTAATAACGCCGGCAATAGCAAACGTAACATCGCCTATCATAATGGAATCGCCTACCTGCGCATTGTATTGCAGCATCAGCGTTTTGTCAACCAGCGCCTGCCGGTTGTTGCGAAAGGATCTGCCTGCCCGTACCGGCGTGGTTTCTATGGAACCGTAATAGGGATAATCGCCTTCAAGCGCGCGCACCTGCACCAGTCTGGTGCCGTCGTTTTTGGTAAAGTATATCATGGAGGCGAACGTTCGTTCAATGGAACGTTGATCGCCCAGCGAGTCGAGCAGGGGCTTTATGCGGGAACTGATTTTTTTATTGCTTTCAATAACCAGGTCGGCGCCCACAAGCGTTTTTGCCTGTGAATCAATGTCGTTACGCACATTATCGCCTAAAGAAAAGATGGCTACCAAAGCTGCAATACCCAGCACAATGGATGATATAAACAAAAACAAACGTGACCGGTTACGGCGGCTATCGCGCCAGGCCATTTTCAATAACCAGCCAAAGCGGAGTCGTCTTTTATATTTGAATCTTTCTAAATCCATCCAGTTTGTTATTTCTGATTTTGCGATTTAGCGATTTTGGGATTTCTATGTTCGGGATTGTATTCAAATCTCTAGATCCCTAAATCTCAAAATCTCTAAATCAATTAATTCAGTTCATCCGCCACTATATGTCCGCCTTTGAGTTTTATAATGCGTTTTGTTTGTGAAGCCAGTTCCAGGTTATGCGTTACAATAATTAAAGTGGTGCCGGCTTCCTGGTTCAGATCGAACATCAGCCTGATCACTTTATCACTGGTTTCCACATCGAGGTTGCCGGTAGGCTCATCGGCAAATAAAATACGGGGGCTATTGGAAAAAGCACGGGCCAGTGATACCCGTTGCTGCTCACCGCCCGACAATTGAGCGGGATAATGATGCAGCCGGTTTTGCAACCCTACTTTATCAAGCAGGTTTATGGATCTTGATCGTATATTTTTTTCGCCGCGCAGCTCCAGGGGAACCATCACATTCTCAAGTGCCGTAAGGGTAGGCAGCAACTGGAAGTTCTGAAAAATAAACCCAACATAGCGGTTGCGTACCTGTGCCCGCTCATCTTCGCTCAGCTGGTCGAGCCGGATGTTATTTAGTTCAACCGAACCCTGGCTGGCCCGGTCGAGCCCGGCGCATAAGCCCAGCAGCGTGGTTTTACCACTGCCCGATGGTCCAACAATTGATACCGTAGAACCGGTTTCTACCGTAAAATTCACTTCATTGAGCACGGTCAGGGTTTGACCTGCACCCTGGTATGTTTTGCTTACCTTTTTTACGTTGAGTATGGTTTCCATGGTGAATGATGAAATTGTGAATGTTGAATTGGCCTGCTGCGCCTTCGCGTAGCTTCGGCGAAGCGAGGCGGCAAGATTCAACATAATAGTTGCTTATACAATCTTTTATTACAGTTATATGGTCATAAAGTTGCTTAAATTAATGTTATTTTGAGTGTAAACTGTTGAAATGATCACTTACAGGGGAAGATCGGTAAAAACAGGAATAGTTCTTTCTTATTAATTTGAGAATTCAACATCTGATTTGAATTAATACACGTGGCTTAATATAAATGGAGGTACGAATGAAACAGTTTAGCAGTAATTTTTATATGGGTGGAAAAAAGGTATTGGTTAGTTTGCTGGTAATAGGGGTGCTGGCTGGTTGCGGGAACAATACAGAAAAAACAAACGATGCAACCAAACAAAAGAGAGAGCAACTGCCGTCCTCAACGGATAAGGAAAAAGCAAGAACAATCGTTTTTTATGGCAACAGTCTTACTGCCGGCTATGGCGTAGATCCGTCAGAGGCGTTTCCTGCCCTGGTTCAGGAAAGAATAGATTCGTTGCAATTACCCTATAAAGTGATCAATGCCGGGTTAAGTGGTGAAACTACAGCCGGCGGTAAAGGTCGCATTGACTGGATCCTGCGACAACCCGTAAACATATTTGTATTGGAACTGGGCGGCAACGACGGCTTACGGGGTATCCCCATTGCAGAAACTTCCCGAAACCTGCAGGCTATTATTGACAGGGTGCGGGAAAAGTATCCTGACGCTAAAATAATCCTGGCGGGTATGCAGGTGCCGCCGAATATGGGCCGTAACTATGCATCCGCGTTCCGGGTCACCTTTCAGCAACTGGCAGCCAGGAACAACCTCGAACTCATCCCATTCCTGCTTGAAAATGTAGGTGGCATTTCTTCATTGAACCAGGCCGATGGCATTCATCCCAATCCGGAGGGCCACCGCATTGTGGCAGAGAATGTTTGGCGGGTGTTGCAGGGGATGCTGTGAACTGTTATATTAACAGCCGCAGGTTTGGTTGGGTATGCTCCACTGGTAATAATTTGTCCAATTCCCTTTATCGCTTTTCAAAAGCGTTCGGGTTCCCCTGTTATCTTCTATAAGAAATTCGGGTATGCCATCTGCATCAATATCGGTTGCAAGCAGAACCTCGTAATATGCTTCAGTCATAAACAGCAATACCGGAGAAGCGTTTTCTTCCGTTTGCCAGATGGAAAACCTTTGGCCAAAAAAGTCGGAGCTGCATTCATTGCCGGAATAATGACCTATTATATGAAACCCTTTTTTATTAAGGAGATATGAATTGAACAATTCATCGGCTGTTTTATCCTGCCACCAGTTAATACCCAGTTTTTCAGGAGACTCAATATATTCCTGCTGAACTTTTGTATAATCAGTTGTTTTAATGAGCGATGCCATTATTCTTTTTTTATTGGCATTGGTTGCTTCCTGGGATAATAGTGATAACAAAGCGGGTGAGCGTTTACTTTGGGGCACGGCAAAATACAGGTTGTCTGTATTTCCTGGCTGTGCATCCAACTCAAATTCAGCCACCAGGAACCGGGCACCCTTGTTGAAAATGTCTAAGGCCTGCTGCTGGTCAGAATAGGGCTGCTCATTACCTTCCTGCACTTCATTCCCCTGTAACATCTGCAAGCTGAACGGTATAATAGCAGCATAAATTTTAAATGAAGAAACTGTTGCCGTGTAATGTTTGCCATTGTTGCCGCATACGTTGAATTTTTTATGTAATAACGATGTATAGGCGACAGGCAAAGAGGCTGTTTTAACTTTGGATATAGCTTTATATCCATATCCACCAATATTTTCATTGGACTGTAACCAGGGAGCGCCTGTAGACCAGGTACGGTCTGTTGTATCTGAAAGAATTATATATTTATTATCAGCTACAAAAGCAAATTGGATAAACCCTGTATCTACCGCTGATGCAACTGTATCAACCAGCCCGGCCGGGGCCGCATTTGCGGGCTGGGTCTGCAATGGGCTTTCCATTTTTGGGGTAGCTATTTTTACTGCCTTGTTATTCCCATTATTGCAGGCGATAATGCTCAATATGTACATAAGGGCGCAGCAGGGACGTAAAAAGGATCTCATTGACCGAAAGATAGAAAAATTATCCAATCCTTCAAATGGTAAGGTCTACGAACCCGACAGGCATAATACCACGTGCCCCTTCCGGTTTATAAAATGGCTTGTTTTGTTGGCCAGAAAATGTTCCGTTTTCAGGAACCAGCATTCAGGGGGCGCTGTATGTTGATCATTTGCTGAAGCATAGTTCAGGTAAAATGTTTTTTGCCCGATAGTAATTTCCATCGAAGACCGCGGCGCATTTATCCGGCAGGATTGAACAATAATTTTGGGGGCCAGCAACAGTTTGTTATCACCGGTAGTGACCAGGAAACCCTGTTGAGAATATTCGAGGCGGCTGATCTGCGCACCAGTTATCTGATGCGCCTGCACCGGTAGCTCATTGATGGCCGATGATAAAGCCGCTAACGAAGCAGGCTCGTTTTGTATGATCAACAACCCGGTTTTGATGGTCTTTTGTGATGCCAGAGCCAGTGCTGGCGATGCCAGCAGGGCGGGAAACAATAAACCGGTATTATATAAAAAATCGCGACGGCGCATATTGACTGTTTTTTTATTTGACTAATTTATAAGTATATGTTTGCCCGTTATATTGAACAGACAGTACATACATACCCTGTACCAGGTTGTGCATCCCTGTAAGCGGAAGGGTGCTGGCGCCTTTAGGTGCATTTACCAATTCGCTTCGCAGTTTTTTTCCGGTGATATCGCTGAGTGTAATCGTAAGAGGTGCCGCTACAGGCATTTCCAGGCTTATTTTCACATGATTTGTAAATGGATTAGGCGTTACATTCACTACAGGCGAACCGGAGGCTTTTATAGAAACCGTAATGATATTGCTATATTCAACCTCACCTGTTGTGCTAACTATTTTAAGCCGGTAAAATAGTTTTTCCGCATTTAATAAAGCGGCTCCGGCATCGATCCAGGTATAATTTTGCATAATGCTTCCATTATTACCTGCTACGCGCCCTGCAGCGATAAATGTTTGCCCGTCGAGGCTCCTTTCAATATCAAAATAGTCGTTGTTTGTTTCGCTGGTTGTTTTCCATTGTAAGTAAGTGTCTTTATTGTTTAACCGCCCGTTGAAAGCAATTAAGTTTACTGGTAATACGCCGGTGATGGTTTGAACAAAGAACCCGCTAAAGCCGGTAACATCAAAAGTTATTTCCCATCGAGCGTCCGTATTATTCCATACAATTTTGGAATCGTCAGGATCAATAACCATTTTGCTGGAAGTATATGAACCGGGTAATCCACTGCCGTTATTACTGCTGCCTGAAAATTTTCCTATGCGCAAATTACTTTTTCTGGTATCGGATGACGATGTAGGTAAATTAAGCGTACTGCCGGGCGCATTATTGAAGGCAGTAAATTCAGCCTGGGTAAAATACAGGGTAACCGTACCGGTAGCAGTAGTAGCATTCGTCGCAGGCGTAATTTCGAAATGCCTGGCTACAAAGGGCCCGGCGGCGGCAACGGGCACCCCATTTTCTATCCAAACGTTGGCTGTAACATTGCCTGTTACAGGACTGGCGCCGGAAGGAACTACTTTGGCTATAAGTGCACAGGACGCATTGTAATACAAATTAGTACTGGCCAACTGGGTACTGGTAGTGGCGGCATTGGCTAAACTGGCATTACCCATGGAAAGTTTTGCGGTATCACTAGGCACTGATCCGCAGGAATTGGAAGCCACTGCCCGGTAAAACCGGCCACTTAAACCAGTTACATCAGAAATGTTTAGTGTGTTGGTGCTGGTTTGTTTATATACACCGGTATTACTCAGCGTAACCGGTGATGCAAAATCGGCTGTGGTGCTTTCCTGCCATTGATAGTTGATGATGTTAGCGCCTGACACAGAGAAATTAACGCCACCGGCGGGACAAGCCACTGTATTGGATGGATTGGTAGTTATGGAAACATCGCCGACATAAACAATGGCATTCGTGTTAATAGGAGTAATGGTATAAAGCAAAAAAGCAGAATCCCGAAGCAACCAGTTATTATTATTGTAGGACAAGGCCGATAGCTGAGATTTACAATCTACAAAACTATTCCTTGACGAGTAATCGAGTTTTCCATTATCATACTCTGTGCCGGCACCCATTAAATACGCATTCACATTGGCCGTTAAACCCGAAGGTATGCTGCTTTGATGACCACCGGCGGGGGTGGCGCCATCCCAGGCACCAGCAGTAGTGCCTGTTTCTTTATTGGCATTAATAGCGGTAATGAACCGGCGATTAGCATTGTTGTAGGCGCCTGCTGTGTCATAGAATGAACCGCTCTGATACGCCAGCACCTGGTCGCCGCCTGTACTCAATTCCAGATAATTGCTGCCGCTTGCGGTGGTAACCATTCCTGCTGAATTGGTTCCTTCCGAATTGGAATATGCACCCCAACTCATTACAGGATCAACATAGCTACTGATAAAATATACCGGTGTATTAAACGCTATACCACCAGCAGGCACCACCCATTTTATAAAACCTTCCGATAACCCGCTGATGAAATTGCCGGTACCGGCATTCCACCCGTTATCGGTAAAATAAATAACAGTACCAGCTGCCAGTCCATTTTTTTTCAACACCAGGATCGCAAAGCGATCGGTGAATTGGGTGGTTCCTAAAGTATAATCTGTATTACTTAGATCTTTATCGCTTTGATAGCTGGTGAAAACAATATCCCCGGCTAACAGGTTGTTCTGGGAAAGGCTATCATAAGCCGTTAGCAGAAACACAACCAGGCAGGAAGGGATTATCCTGGAGATCTTTTTCATGTAATTAGGGTTTAAGGGTCGCAATCGGTCCCGGCCTGGCCGGGATAAACGGGAAAACCTATATAGTTGGTGGCACGTCCCCATTGATACAAATAATAAAGTTTATTCCCAATACCGGTTGAATATTGTATACAGGTATGCTATTTCCTACACTGGACGTGTTTTGATCGTTCTGTAAATTGGGTATCACGCTGCCATCAGAAGCAGTTGCATACATGTTCGTTCCGGTAATTTTCGCCGGGTAGTTATTATATGGAGTATCCGTGTTGCCTTCGCCTGAATAGCAATTCATGGCAATAGTGGTGGGGACTGTATGGCTGTGTAGCGGCAGGTTATTGGTTTGCAGAGGAACTGTTTCTGTTCCGCCCTTTTGCCCCTGAGTATATGCCGATAAGCTAGCGCCCTGGCCTGCGCCCACAGCTACCCGCACCCGCAGATCAGGCAGGCAAAATGTTGTTACTCCATCACCGCCATACCGGGTACCCAGCAGGGAATATAAAAGGGAATAGTCACTAATGTTTAACACCTGGCCCTGGCACAGCGCCCAATTGGCGGGGGCAAAGTTGCCGCTGAATATTCTTATTTCGCCTAAATAATCCATAATAAAGTAAGGTTAGCGGTTTGGGTACATGCCATTACAACAAATAATATAGCTTATGGTCAAATAGGGTTGAATGTTAGTTATAGGTTGGGGTGAATTGAGGCCGGTATTGCCAACCGTTAGATTGTGATTTATAGGAGCCATTTGACTATCCGTTATCGTTGAGTACAATTGCTTGCCATTTACTGCCGGATAATTATTGGCCGGCGATGTCTTATGTCCATCTTCACTTGAAACCGCTATTCCAATTCCCGTATAGATGTGGGTGTGATCGGGCAGATTATCGGCGGTTAATGTATTCTTTTCTTCGCCACCGGTTTGTCCCAGGGTATAGTTAGGAAGACCTGCGCCCTGACCGGTCCCAATGGGTATGCGGCTCTGCAGATCCGGAACTTTAAATTCATCGTAGCCATTACCTCCGTAGGTTGTACCGATCAATTGAAAAAAGGCATCATATTCTGAAATGCGCAACGACTGTCCATCGCAAAATACCCATCCGGCAGGAGCATAGGCACCGGCAAACATCCGGATCTCTCCAATTGTATCCATTATATTGTTTTTAGATAAAGTGATTTAATAACTATGGGCGTGGATAAATACCCGATGTACAAATAATGTAATGTAGCGCCAGGTAAGGCATCATGTTATTAATGGGGGTCTTAACACCCGGGTTATTGAGTTGTATGTTAAATGGCATAGTAACGCCATCATGTTGCCCGTCGAACTTTGCCGTGCCGTCATTCGCGAAGTAACTACTACCAGGTAATTCACGGTCGCCAGGCTCGGTAGTAGCCAATGAACTTGAAGTGCCGCTGACTGAATGGGTATGTGCCGGAAGCTGCGGGATGGTTAATGTATTGTCAACCTTGCCTGTTTTCTGGCCAATAGTATAGTCTATAAGGTTGGCGCTGATACCAAAACCAACAGCCGCCCGTCCTCTTAGATCGGGCAGGGCAAAATTAATTATGCCGTTGCCACCATAGGAAGTACCGAGTATAGAAAATAAAGCCTGGTTTTGATTGATCGGTAAAAGTTGACCGTGACAAAATGCCCAGTCCCTGGGTGCAAAGTCGGCTGCGAACAAGCGGATCTCTCCAAGGGTTCCATCCATAGGGTACAATAGATTTAGGGTTTCAGATGGACCAAAAGTAGAAAATCATCGTGCATTTATCCTTGAATATCATGGATTTATTGGCGTTGTACATACTTTGTCTATGCCCGGCGGCCATTTTTCGGTAATTCAGGCCTCATCCGGCGGCCTTTTTAAAACCCGGTCGCTTTTTATAACGCGGGTTTTGTTATTTAACCACCCAAATGTTGCATGCTGGTGATGCGGTTAACATATTTCTACCCTACCTTTGCGCCGCAAACCGGGACCTTACCTTGTCTACCTGCAGAAACCAACCCATCCATTGCGGCAGGCGCCTACATCAGTTAATCCGGCTCAAACCCTTTGAGAATCAGTTAATAGCCCGTGATAAAAATTATTTATCCCTTTATAAAAAGAAATGATACAATGCTGTTTATACTTTTTAGTATAGATTGTTGTACCTTTGTGCTTCCTAAACAGAAAACAGGTCAATTCAAAAGAATTTGCTATGGACAATGAGCTTAGTGCAATTGAAAAAACGGTTCTCACAGATTACAAATATGGCTTTGTAACCGATATTGAAGCGGATGAAGCACCTCCCGGATTAAATGAAGACACCGTCCGTTTTATATCAGCCAAAAAGAACGAACCGGAGTGGATGTTGGAATGGAGGTTAAAAGCTTATAGACATTGGCTTAAAATGGAAGAACCTACCTGGGCCAATATTAAGTACGATAAAATT
>DASUVL010000453.1:0-5409 GCA_036379015.1 Niastella sp. | reverse complement strand
TTATTATCTGGTATTTTGTATGGTATCCCATACAGGTACAACGTAGAACAAAAGCCGAAAAAGCCGTTGAATAAATTATTAGCCCAACTGATGAGTTATTTTGTTTCATACCGGTTATTATATAACACTGTAAAAACCTTTCGGGTAGTACTGTGCCTTTCTGCATTGCTTGCGGGCTCGCAGGCGATACAGGCGCAGGATTACGACGATACATCAGCCGTTGTGATGCAAGCGCCGGAAGAAGAAGAGACTGCAGATACCGAACCCAAAATAACCATCCCCGAACCGATCGTATTCCGGCAGGTACCCGATTCAACGGTCCGCAACCAGCAAAAGCGGAAGGAATTTGCCTATGCCAATGATCCTGCTTACTGGACCCGCGAACGGGAAATACAAGAACGTTCACATCGTAAAGGGTTCTGGGATTATTTCAATGATTTCTTTTCAGGCACTGCCATCCGGTTCGTTACCTATGGGATCCTGATCGCTTTTTTCCTCTTCGTCATTTACCGGATCATCGTGGTGAACAAACTGTTCCTGTTCTATTCTTCCAGCAAACCCAAAACAGCAGTTACTGGCGAGGAAGTTGATATACATGATGAAAACCTCGATGAAAAGATCCAGAAAGCCGTTGAAGTTAAAGATCACCGCCTGGCGGTACGATATATGTACCTGAAATCGTTGCAGCTATTGAACGAAAAACAGTGGATCCGTTTTCATGCAGATGCTACGAATTACGAATATGTGAACCAGATGAGCGGTCATAAACTGGGCAATGATTTTGGATTTCTTACCCGGGTATACGATTATATGTGGTATGGAGAGTTTGCATTGACCGAAGAACAATTTGACATAGTATTTAAAAATTTCAGCCACTTTTACAACGCAGTCAATTCTTGAAACTAATAATACGATATCGCTTTTTGATCTGGCTGGTGGCGTTAACCAGTTTAATGGCCGGTTGTGGTTCGGGTGCAAAACGCATGAACAAACGCGTGACCCTTTGGCGTAATGATAAAATACCTTACGGCACATATGTGGCCTATAAGAACCTGGACCATATTTTTCCCGAGGCCTCGGTTGTCATTAATAAGAGATCGCCCGACCAGTATAAATCCATTAGCTTAAAGAATTTAAAAAACGACGAGGATGATGGAATCTATGATGATAAAAAAACGACGTATATCATCATTACAACCGATGTTATTCCCGATGAGAATGAAGCGGCAGCCTTATTAGGTTTGGTATCGAGAGGGCAGCATGTGTTTATTTCGGCTTTACGCATCAATGAAAATTTGTTAGACAGTCTGCACCTGAAAACGGCCTATTATTCCAGTTCCTTCAATACAGATGATTCCCTTACTGTAAGTGTAAATAATCCGGAGACGAACGATTCCATGTCGTTCTCGTATCCCGGAATGGCCATGGATAATTTTTTTGTGTCGGTTGATTCTACCATAACTTCTATCCTGGGGCGAGATCATTACGGGCGGCCCAATTTTGTACGCTTTAGTTACGAAGGCGGTGGCGATCTGTACATTCATCTGGCGCCGGCAACGTTCACCAATTTCTTCTTATTACATAAGAATAACAAAGCTTATTATGATAACGTGTTATCATACCTTCCTCAAAGTAGCGAAGTAGTGCGGTGGGACGATTATTTCAGGCATCATAGATCGGGCAATGATAGTGGGCAGAGCGCCAAAGGGCTGTTTAACTGGCTTATGAAGCAACCGGCATTAGCGATGGCTATGTGGTTGTTGCTGATCCTGATGTTGATCATTTACCTGTTTGAAAGCAAACGCAAACAACGTTTCATACCCATTATTCAACCGTTGAAAAATGCATCGGTTGATTTTGTAAAGACCATCGGCCGTCTGTATTTTCAACGGCACGATAATAAGAACCTGGCGCAAAAAATGACCGTGCATTTTCAGGATCACGTGCGCAGCCGGTATGGTATACGCACGGCGCTCAACGATCCCGAATTTGAAAAGCGGCTGGCCTGGAAAACCGGGTATGAGATCAATGCCTTAAAAGACCTGTTGTATTACATGAACATGTTACAGGATGGATATGAAGTTACCGACGCAGGCTTGCTTGAACTGAACCGTAAATTGGAGCATTTTTATAAATACGCATAATACATGGAAAACTTTTTCGATGTTAGAACCGATCTCAGCTCGCTGCAACAATCGGTACAGACCTTAAAACAAGAGATTGGCAAAGTGATCGTAGGGCAGGAACAAATGGTGGAACTATTACTGGCTGCAGTTTTAGCTGATGGACATGTACTTATAGAAGGGGTACCTGGCGTAGCCAAAACCCTTACTGCCAAATTGCTGAGCAGAAGCATTTCGGTTGGTTTTTCACGTATTCAGTTCACCCCCGATCTGATGCCCAGTGATGTAATTGGTACCTCCATATTCAACCCCAAGGATTCCACCTTTCAGTTCAATAAGGGACCTATATTTAGCAATATCGTGCTGATAGATGAAATAAACCGCGCACCGGCCAAAACCCAGGCGGCATTATTTGAAGTGATGGAAGAACGTCAGATAACAGTTGACGGTCATTCGTACCAGTTATCAGTTCCGTTCATGGTGGTAGCCACGCAAAACCCCATTGAGCAGGAAGGTACCTATCATTTGCCGGAAGCACAGTTAGACCGCTTCCTGTTTAAAATAAATGTATCCTATCCTACGGCCGAACAGGAATTCAGGGTTGTGATGCAACACCACCAGCAAAACCTGGGCGATATGATAAACCAGGTATCGTCGGTATTATCTGCCACACAGATCCACGAGCTGCGCAAGCAGGTACGCACTATACATGTGGAAGAAAAGCTGATCCATTTTATTACAACCATCGTAGCCAATACACGTAACCATAAATCAATTTACCTGGGCGCATCACCGCGGGCATCCATTGGTATTTTGAATGGCGCCAAGGCGCTGGCAGCCATGCGGGGCCGTGATTTTGTTACGCCGGATGATATCATATATGTTATTCCACCTGTATTGCGTCACCGGATTGCGTTAACGCCTGAAAAAGAAATGGAAGGCGCCTCTACAGATGATGTGATACAACAGATTATTACCAGTGTAGAAGTGCCAAGGTAACCCCCCAGCCCCCTAAAGGGGGAGGGAATACAGCTGCAAGCAAAACGCAAAACGCTTAACGCCGAACGCGAAATCATTGACCATTGACCATTCACCAAGAATGAATTTCTATAAAAGATATATACATCCGCTTTTCTTCGGCCGGCGTTTTTACTGGACGTTTGTAGCCGTTATTTTGCTGTTTGTCCTGTCTTACATCTGGCCCATCCTGTACGTGGTGGCACAAATAAGCCTGGCGTTTGCAATAGCCATGGTGTTGCTGGATTATTCGTTGTTATTCTTTCGCAAAAACGGCTTAAAAATACAACGCATAACAGGCGAGCGGTTTAGTAATGGCGATATCAATAAAGTGCAACTGTCTATAACCAACCAGTATCATTTTCGCATTCAGATAAAAGTAATTGATGAGATCCCGGTGCAATTTCAGCAACGCGATTTTTCGATAGGTGGTGTATTGAACAGCGAAGAAACCAAAAACATTCATTACACGTTGCGACCGGTTGAACGGGGTGAATACATTTTTAATGATACGAATGTTTTTGTAAAAAGCCCGTTGCGACTGGTAGTACGACGCATTAAGAACGAAGGGCAACAAATGGTAAAAGTATTACCATCATATTTACCATTGCGGCAGTTTGAATTAATGGCCTACTCCAATAACCTGGCGGAAGCCGGTAGCCGCAAGATCAGGAAATTAGGACATAGCCTGGAGTTTGAGCAGATCAAAGAATATGTTACCGGCGATGATATACGCAGTATTAACTGGAAAGCTACAGCCCGCAAAGGCGGACAGCTAATGATCAATAATTATACGGATGAGCGCAGCCAGCAGGTGTATTGTGTTATTGATAAGGGCCGCGTGATGAAGATGCCATTTGAAGGCATGACGTTGCTGGATTATGCTATCAATGCCACGTTGATCTTATCACGGGTGGCATTGATAAAGCAGGATAGGGCAGGGCTGGTTACGTTTGCAGAGAACATCGGTCATTTTTTGCCGGCCGACCGCAAAGCGGCGCAAATGGGGAATATTTTGGAAACGCTGTATAATCAGCAGACCAAGTTCCTGGAAAGTGATTTTGAAAGGTTGTATGCGCATGTTCGAACCCGTATATCGCAACGCAGCCTCATTATATTATTTACCAATTTTGAATCATTGTCGGGTTTGCAACGGCAATTACCGTATATCCGCCATATTGCCCGCAATCACCTGGTGCTGGTGGTGTTTTTTGAGAACACCGAGTTGCGGCAGCTAACCGATGAGCCGGCTGAAGATATAGAAACGCTGTACACAAAAACAATAGCCGAAAAGTTTGTGTATGAAAAGCGGCTGATTGTAAAAGAACTCCAACAACACGGCATTTTTACCATTTTGACCGCACCGCAAAATCTTACCGTAAACACAGTTAATAAATATCTTGAACTGAAGGCCCGCCAGGCGATCTGATGCCCCGGCAACATAAACATAAAGACCTTTAACCCACAAAGTTTAATCACCTATATGAAACAAATTGCGACAAGTGTATGCTTATTAGTAATAGTATGCACCTGCTGGCATGCCGCAATAGCGCAGCAGGGAAATTTCACATTGCAGCCGAAAGGTATAAAGATCAATTCTTCTATATTTTCAAAAGTGGAAGTGTTGGATTCCCGGGTCGACACATCTGCTCAGGTAGGTTATTTTAACGGTGTTAGCAGAACGAGATTTACGCAGGCTGGCTATTTAATACTGAATCAATCTCTGAAAGATGAACTGACCGCAACAGCAACCAAACTAATTGACAGCGCCAATAAGCAGGAAGGAACTTTACTCATACATGTTCGTAAATTCTATATCTCAAGAGTATTTGATGGCCGGGGAGGCGATTTTGGAGAATTTAAATTTAACATTGTCTGTTATCTGAAACGGGATTCTTTATACCATCAGCTATTTGCTGTTGATTCAAGTGTTCTCGTAAGTTCCTATTCCGCTTTTAAGATCGATACAAAATTACTGGACAGCACGCATGAAACGGTGGGCAGACTCATTCAAAAGGCTGCAGGTTTTGACCTGGTGCAATTGGGCGCCACAAAAGCCCTGACCGCACACGAGATCGAGCGTGCTGACGACCTGGAGAAAAAGAGCATACCGGTTTATAACATCGATATACCAAAAAAAGGTTTATACACTTCGTATGAGGATTTCAAAAATAACCATCCCTCCAACGAGCAGGTGGTGATAGAAAATAGAAAAGGGTTTAGCCGGCCTTTTATTTTTGAAATGAAAGAGAATGGCAAAAAAGGCAGT
>DASUVL010000452.1:0-4036 GCA_036379015.1 Niastella sp. | reverse complement strand
GGGTGATAAAATCGGTCACTACTACGTTATTGATATCAGACCGTTTGCGCATGCGGTTGCCGCCAGCGTTTATGTTCACTTCCAGGTCGCCGAATTGACGGTTCGCATTCACCAGGAAATCGAGGTTTGTTTCCCGGAAACGGCGTGATTCCTGGGTGAAAATACCGTTAAAGAAGCCGGGCGGTGCAGCTGCCCGCGAATTCTGGCCGGTGGGGAAGTTATTGACATCCTCATCGCGCGACCAGTAATCCTGACCGAAGCGGCCCTGCAAGCTTAGCCAGGACAGTAAATTATATTTCAATGTTACATTCCCGAATATGCGGTCGCGTTTGATATTATGGAACTGCTCCGCCATGACCCAGTAGGGATTTGTGCGGTTGGTAAATCTTGTCCAGCTATACTCATTGCCTGCCGCGTTGTATTTGTTTTCATTGAGCACGCTAAGCGGCATGGAGGTAGCCAGCGCCATCAATGTGGTTGGAATGGAATTATCCTGGTTGGCGATATTCGGCGGGTTCTTGTTGATCTCCCGCGTATAGTTTATGTTGCCAGCTACAATAAATTGTTCTGATAAATTATAGCTGAAGCCCAGGTTCATCGATTTCCGGTTGAACGTATTATTAGGCATGATGCCTTTGTTCTGGGTATTGTTCAATGACAAACGCAAACCGCCTTTATCACTGCTGCTTTCAAATGCCACCGTATTGGAAATATTCTGACCATGGCGGTAGAATTCCTTGATGCGGCTGCCTTGTGCCTGGTAAGGAACGGTCAGGTTATTGAACAGGATCTGCGTCATGCCCGGTTCCATTTTTTCACCGAACGACCACTGGCCCGAAGTAGGATTGGGCGTGGTGGGTCGAACGCCATTCTCCCCCTGGCCGTATTCATTTTGATAATCTGTATAATCAAGCGGCGTTTCATTGGTATAGTTCAGGTTATACGTTACACCGATCCCTTTTACTTTTCCTTTCGTTTTTGTTGTGATCATGATGACGCCGTCCTTGGCGCGTGAGCCGTAGAGTGCCGCTGCAGGCGCTCCTTTCAGGATGGTCATGCTTTCAATATCATCGGGGTTGATGCTTGATAAGCCATCGCCGCCATCGGAAAACACCCCACCGCCTTTTACAGTCATGTCTTTGTCGTTAAATTGGGTATTGTCAACCGGTACGCCATTGATAACGATCAACGGGTTGTTCTGTCCTGAAATAGAGGACTGACCGCGGATGCGGATCTTGGAAGTACCGCCCGGTCCCGTTCCCAGGGAGGAAATGTTTACGCCCGCTACCTTGCCTTGCAGCGCATTCATTACATTGCTGCTGCGGTTCACGCTCAGTTCTTCGGGTTTAACACTGGTGGCAGAATAGCCTAAACTGCGGGCCTGTTTTTTAATACCCAGCGCCGTGACGATCACTTCGCCCAGGTTCTGGTTATCGGTCGCCAATGATATATTAACTTCCGTACGGCCTGCAATGTCCACTTCTGTACTTTTAAATCCAACAGAACTGAATATGAGGGCGGCATTGCCCCCGGCACTGGCCGGCACTGTAATACTGAATTTGCCATTGTTGTCAGTAGTAGCGCCCAGTGAAGTTCCTTTTATTACTACTGAAACCCGTGAAAGCTTTGTACCTTTTTCATCGGAAACTGTTCCTGTAATGGTTTGTGCATGGGTAACGGAAAGAAGTAACTGAAAAACGCAAAGCAGCCATACCCCCGTAAAACGGGATGGCCTGCACTTGGTATACTTTTTCATACCGGCAAGTTGTTTTGGTGAGTAATCGTTGGTAGAAGGTGTGCCACACCCAATACTAAATATGAGGGAAAATTATCCGGTATTAAGGGTAAAAACTTCCAAAATAAAACAGTGTTGAATTTTGTACATGCGGGATAAATAAATTTCCTTTCTTTATAGAAGCTACAGGAGAAGGAAGATTGCGCCACGATAAGTACATAAAGCCATATGAATCAATTTGTGCTACAACTCGGTAAATCGGCAGAACTGCTATTGTTCCCGCATATCCTGGAAGTGGGCATAAAAAAGAATGGCGCTATCCAGCTCAATGCCTTTCCCACCACCACCACTGCAGGCTTACGTCTATATTATATCATGGAAGGCCGGTTTGAATGGCGCATCAATCATCAATCATATATTTTTTATCCCGGCGATGTGGCGCTGATATTACCCGGGATGCCGTTCGGCAGTGATAACGGGGTGCTGGAAATAGGTTCCTATACCTGGATAGAGCTGAAACTGAACATGCTGGATAACGGCCATATTCAGCCAGGTGCATGGAGCGGCTTATCGGAAAGCGAGGGCGCCGCCCTGGGTAAGATCCTGTTGTTAAGCAGTTCGCCGGTGCTGTCAAAATTTACGGAGGTGGGTAAAATGCTCAAGTACATACATATAGAATTGTTTGGCAATGAAGTAGGTTACCAGGCCTGTATCAACCACCAGATAGATGAACTGCTGGTACAGGTAGCCCGGAAAATGACAAAGCAAAGCCATTCTGCCCGTGACTTCCCAAAAACCTTCATGCACCTGGAAGCCGCGTTACGCCAGGATCTGTCGCATCAATGGACGGTGGAAGAAATGGCCGCCCTGGTTGGCATGGGCACTACCTTGTTCACCGAAAAGGTAAAAAGCTATTCTGGTTTTTCACCCATCAATTACCTGATCAATATCAGGATTTCCGAAGCCATCAAATTATTGAAGCGGCCCGATATTTCTGTAACCGACATAGCGCTGGATACAGGGTTCTATTCGTCGCAACATTTTTCTACCACATTTAAAAAGCTAACCGGATACCGGCCCAGTGAATTCAGAAAAAATCATTTGCGTAATATATAATTACAGTAAACATGAAATGCATCATAACAATTGAATTAGGAACAAATGGGGTACGGGTGTTTGCCTATGACCTCAACGGCCGCATCATCGGTTCGATGAAAGGCTACTTTCCTACATTTCATACTGAACCCGACCACAGTGAACAGGACCCTGAACAGATCTTTATTACCACGTTGTATGTACTGAAAAACTTACTGAACGAATATATACATCCTAAAAAGGGTACGGTGTCCAGCATTTGTTTCAGCGCCTCCATGCACAGCGTGCTGGCCGTAGATAAGAACGGCAATCCGCTGGGCAATGCCATTACCTGGGCGGATAACCGCGCCAAGAAAGAGGCGCAGGAATTACGTAACTCTCCATTGGGAAAAAGCCTGTATGCTGCTACGGGTACACCCATACATCCCATGTCGCCGCTCCTGAAAATAGCGTGGATGAAGACCCGTGATAAAGACCGTTTCAGGCAAGCCGGTAAATTCCTGTCTATTAAAAGTTATATCATTCACCAGTTGACCGGTGAATACATCATGGATTACAGCATTGCTTCGGCTACCGGTTTGTTGAACATTCATACGATTAACTGGGAGGCCGATGCATTGAAATACGCTGGTATTACAGCAGCCCGGCTGCCTGAGCTGGCCCCTGTGTTTAGTAGTGCGGGTAAGTTGAAGAAAGCGTATCAGCAATCGCTACGGCTGCCACCCGAAACGAAAATAATCATCGGCTCCAGCGATGGCTGTCTGGCTACCCTGGGTGATGGCGTTAAAGGGGCAGGGAAAGCCACTATTACTATTGAAGACAGCGGTGCGGTACGGGTAATGGGTCCCTCGGTTTTGAAAGACGAACAAATGCGTTTTTTTAATTACCTGCTTACTGAAAATTGCTATGTATCTGGCGGACCTACCAATAACGGTGGAAATATTTTTGAATGGTTCAGCCGGCAATTCGGTGATTTCACCAACCCGTTCGATATAGAGAACAGCAATCAACAATTGATCGAAGAGGCTTCCAAAGTACCACTGGGGTCAGATGGCTTGCTGTTCCTGCCTTATTTACTTGGTGAACGAGCGCCCATCTGGAATGCCAATGCAAGAGGTCTTTATTTTGGTTTGAACATAAAACACGAACGCAGACATTTTGTGCGAGCTACTATTGAAGGTATACTATACGAAATATACAGTATTG
>DASUVL010000451.1:0-4985 GCA_036379015.1 Niastella sp. | reverse complement strand
TTACCATTCTGTCGGAAAAAATGCTGCCTGTCCCTGAATTGAATACACAGGTACAGGCGGTAAAAGGATTCAATGTAATTGCTACTGCCAATAACCGCGATAAAGGCGTGAACGAACTTTCCAGTGCGTTAAAGCGCAGGTTCAATACGGTTATTTTGCCGGTACCTGATTCAATGGATGAAGAAATTGATATTGTAAAACGCCGGGTTGAGAGTTTTGAAAAAGTGATGGAGTTACCGGCCGAACCTCCGGCATTACAGGAGATCCGGCGCATTGTAACCATCTTTCGCGAATTGCGCAGCGGTGTTACGCTTGATGGAAAAACAAAAATTAAGGTGCCCAGTGGAACACTCAGTACGGCAGAAGCAATTTCAGTAGTAAACAATGGGCTGGCAATGGCGGCTTATTTTGGCGATGGCCAGTTAAAAGCGGTTGACCTGGCTGCCGGTATTATCGGTTCGGTTATAAAAGATCCGGTGCAGGATAAACTGGTATGGCAGGAGTATCTTGAAACGGTGGTAAAGCCAAGAGAAGACTGGAAGGATATTTACCGTGCATGCAGGGATTTGTTATAAGCGACGCTGAATATTTGCGGGGGCCTAAGATTTAGTGAGGCTCTATTCACCATTCACCATTGACCATTCACGATTTTACCATGATTCACATATTAGGCATACGCCACCATGGTCCCGGCTCGGCGAAAAATGTTAAGGATTTTCTGGAAGCAGTAAAGCCGGATATTGTATTGGTAGAAGGACCGCCCGAAGCCGACCCGTTATTGCAATGGGTAAATCATGCTGAGTTAAAACCGCCGGTAGCTATACTGGTGTATCAACCCGATGATCCGCAACGGTCATCCTTTTATCCTTTTGCCGAATTTTCGCCCGAATGGCAGGCCATGTCATATGCCCGCAAACACAATATCCATGTACGGTTTATGGATCTTCCCATGAGCCACCATATTGCATTGGAAAAGGAAAGGCAGGAACAACAGAAGAACGCGCCTGAAAATAAACCTGATGAAGATCAGCCTGGTGCTGCCGCCCCTTCGGTAAATAACTATTCAGTACGTAACAATGAAGTGCTGGATGCTATAGCGATCAGGAAAGATCCTATTTCTTACCTCGCAGAAGCAGCCGGTTATGAGGATGGCGAAAAGTGGTGGGAACATATGTTTGAGCACCGGCAAAGTAATGAGCAGGTATTTGATGCAGTCACCGAGGCCATGCAGGTATTGCGTGAAGCCTTTCCGCAAAAAGAAGACCGGATAGAACAAATGCGTGAAGCGTGGATGCGCAAAACAATACGGCAGGCTGAAAAAGAATTGTTTCAAAACATAGCAGTGATCTGCGGAGCCTGGCATGCCCCTGCTTTGGTTTCCATGCCCAAACAAAAAGAAGACAACGATCTGTTGAAAGGGTTGCCCAAAGTTAAAGTAGAATGTACCTGGGTGCCCTGGACCTATAGCCGCTTGAGTTATTACAGTGGATACGGAGCCGGTATTCAGTCGCCCGGTTGGTACGATCATATCTGGCAGTATCCTGCCGATGATGGTACCCGCTGGATGGCGAAAGTGGCCAAGCTCTTCAGGACAAAAGAAATGGATACTTCCGTGGCGCATGTAATAGAAGCCGTACGATTGGCCGAATCGCTGGCCGGTATGCGCAATTTATACAAAGCAGGACTGGAAGAACTGAACGAAGCCACCCGCACGGTACTTTGTAACGGGGAAAATATTTTAATGCAGTTGATCTCCGATGAACTGATAGTAAGCAACCGCATTGGTGAAGTACCCACGGAAATTCCCAAACCCCCACTGCAGCTTGATATAGAAAAGCTGCAAAAGAAATTACGGTTACCTCCAACAGCCGACTGGAAAGATTATACATTGGATCTGCGCAAAGAAACTGACCTGGAACGAAGTATATTTTTACACCGGCTGCATGTACTCGAAATCAAATGGGGTGAACGGCAGGATGTTTCAGGTAAAGGCACCTTTAAAGAATCGTGGCGGTTGCAATGGAATCCTGAGTTGTCGATCAATATCATTGAGAAAGGCAATTGGGGCAATACGGTGGGGGAAGCTGCTGAAAAATTTGTAATAGAAAAAGCCGGTAAGGCCGATACATTAAGTACGGTAACGGGTTTACTTGAAAATACCATTCCGGCCGAATTGCACCAGGCAGTGTCAGCATGTATACAACGCATCAATAACCTGGCTTCCGCCAGTGGCGATGTAATACAATTAATGGAAGTGGTGCCAGGGTTGGTACAGGTTACCCGGTATGGTAGTGTGCGTAAAACAGATGCCGATCTGGTATTGGGTATTGTAAACAGCATGCTTACCCGTATCTGCGTAAGTCTGCCCGTGGCCTGTACCGCAGTAAGTGAGGACGCTGCACAAAAACTGCTTGATCTGTTCTTTAAGCTAAATGATGCCGTAAACGTATTACAGCAAACAGATATCACCACGCAATGGCAGCAAACCTTACAGGCAATAGCTGCGATAGGTAATACATCTCCCATGATTGCCGGTTACGCAACCCGGCTGTTGGCCGATTATAAATTGCTGGAAGGAGATGAGCTTGTTCTCGTATTTCATTATGCCATGTCTGCTGCCACACCACCTGATAAAACGGCTGCCTGGTTGGAAGGATTCCTGAAAGGCAGTGGAACTATTTTATTAATTGACTATGAACTTTGGGCTCTGGTGAACAACTGGATTGGTGAATTGGATGAAGAAACGTTCACAAAGGTGCTTCCCTTGTTGCGCAGAACATTTGCCAACTTTTCGGCGCCGGAAAGAAAAAAGCTGGGCGAGAAAGCAAAGGCAGGTGATAGTGGTACTACCACCAGACCTGTTTCAGAAAATCACATACAGGAAGAAAGAGCCAAGCAGGGTATTCCGGTTATCATGCAATTATTAGGTATAAAAGGTAAGTTATGATCAACAATGAACAACATATACGCAAGTGGCGTTTGATATTGGGAGGCCAGCAAAACGATGGTACTGGTATTTCATTAAGCGAGCGTGATGTGCAAATGGATAAAACACTCGAAGCCTTGTATGATAGCAATCGTCAGGGTTCGCTGGGGGCTTCTTCTCCCAATGTGGCACGCTGGCTGGGTGATATCCGCACTTTTTTTCCTTCTTCCATTGTGCAGGTAATGCAGCAGGATGCATTAAGCCGGTTGAATTTAACCCAGATGCTGTTGGAAAAGGAAATGCTCCAGAATGTAGAACCCGATGTTCACCTGGTAGCAACATTAATGACACTAAGCAAGGTTATTCCTGATAAAACAAAAGACACTGCCCGCATGGTGGTGCGCAAGGTAGTAGATGAATTATTGCGGAAGCTGTCACAACCCACACAACAGGCGATCATAGGTAGTTTAAACAGAAGCGTGAGAAATCGTCGCCCAAGACATAATGAGATCAACTGGCATGCAACCATTCTCAAAAATCTGAAACATTATCAGCCCGATTATAAAACAATTATTCCCGAAACAAAGATCGGGTATGGACGCAAACGCAATTCTTTAAAAGATGTAGTGCTGTGTATCGATCAAAGCGGATCGATGGGAACATCTGTAGTTTATTCCGGTATTTTTGGATCCGTCATGGCATCTATTCCTGCCATTAAAACAAAAATGGTCGTATTTGATACCGCCGTAACGGATCTCACAGAAGAATTAATTGACCCGGTGGAATTATTGTTTGGTGTGCAATTAGGTGGGGGAACGGATATTAATCTGGCGCTTACTTATTGTAAACAGATCATTACCAAACCAGGCGATACGGTATTGGTATTGATCACCGATCTGTATGAAGGCGGCGACCAGGCGCAAATGCGAAAACGCGCCGTGGAACTGGTTGCAGCGGGGGTACAGGTTGTTGTATTGTTGGCATTGAATGACGAAGGCGCACCATTTTACGATCATGAAAATGCACAATACTTTTCTAATTTGGGTATTCCCGTTTTTGCCTGCACACCCGATAAATTTCCCGATCTGATGGCTGCTGCATTAAGTAAACAGGATATTGGCCTGTGGGCAGCTAAGGAAGATATGGTACTAAAGAAATAACGCTAAAAGATGAAAAACTACTTTTGCGTATACGTTCTGAAATAACCACATTCTTTGATCGCCTCTTTATAAAATTGCGTGTTTTGGTATTGTTGTAATGCCTTAAAGCCATTCCATGGTAAGAAATCAGGTTGCTGGCTTTGATTACCATATTCGTATTTATTGTTATTAAAGATCGTTCCGTTGTACCATTGATTACGTTCACATTTTGCCAGCATGAAATGGCATTTTGCTTTTTGTTCGTCTGTTTTGGCGGCATTTAACGCCAGGGTATAATATTTCGTGGCCAGTTTCATATCTGTAAGGAAATCCCTGAATGTACTGTCAATGGAAAACGGCGAGTAATGGAATTCACCTAACACCTTACATTCATAAAAAGCTCGGGCATTACCGTAATGAGTAAGATTGTAATGCGCATTCGCTACTAACATGGCGTTACTGTATACCTCACTACCTGCTTTTATTTTGTCTTCCATGTCTTTCATTTTCCTGAGCAATGAAAGCCGGGTGTATTTTATTTTTTGAGGCGCTTCATGATCACAGTCGTGGCAATCCTGCAATCGCCCGTTAAAGGGATTGCCGGGAAGTTCCCTGCCGGCTGGGACACCCGCTGTTTTTGCGATGGCTTCTTCTAATTTGTCTTCATATGTCAACCGGATGGCCTGGTATTCAACAAGGTCATTGGTTGTCATGGTATACAATTTCGCACAAAGCGATTCGTAAGGTGTTTTGTTGGATTTGTTTAAAAAGCTTTTCATCGCTTCTATGCTGCTGTTGTTGGTATAAAACGCCTGGTAATTACTAAAACAAACTGCTTTAAGGAATTCCTTTTGTTTGATGTACCGGTCGGCCAGGGTTCGTTTTATCCATTCAAAGGCAGTGGCACGCCTGAAGGTTTC
>DASUVL010000450.1:0-5921 GCA_036379015.1 Niastella sp. | reverse complement strand
ATACCATTGAACAATTTTATAAAACAGTGGCCTTCGGAGGTGGTAATTTTAATAAGGCGGAAAACAAAATACTGGTTCACGACAATAGCACCGGCATCTTCAATGTATACGAAATTGATCTTGCCACCAAAGAGAAAATGCCATTGACCAAATCTGAAAAGGAATCTTATTTCGCCATCGATTATGTACCGGGCAGCAACGACTTCCTGTATTCGGCCGACAAAGGGGGGAATGAGAATTCGCATATCTACATGCAAAAGGCAAACGGATCTGTAACCGACTTAACGCCGGGTGAAAAAGAGAAAGCCGCCTTTTTTGGCTGGAACCGCCCAAAGACTGTATTTTATTATACAAGCAATCTTCGCGACCCCAAGTTTTTTGATGTATATAAGATGAACACCAGCGACTGGAAGTCAAACCTTCTTTATCAAAATGAAAAAGGATTGAATGTTAACAGTATTTCACCAGATGAGAACTGGCTGCTGTTAACTAAAAGCATAACCACTGATAAGAATGAAATGTATTTGCTTAATCGAAAAACAAATGAACTTAAAAAAATATCTGCTGAAGTTGAAGCAACGTATTCGCCTCAAAACTTCGAATTGGATAACAGTGCTTTTTACTACACCACAAACGAAGGCAGCGAGTTCACTTATGTGGTAAAGTATAATATTGCCTCGGGCAAACAACAAAAGATCTTTTCCGATAAGTGGGATGTAATGTACATGTACACCAGCGAAAACGGAAAGTACCGGGTGATTGGCGTTAATGAAGACGGAAGGAACAAAATATTGTTGTACGACCATAAAACCGGCAAGCAACTATCCTTCCCAATGATCAATGAAGGTTATGTGCAGGGTGTGGTCTTTTCAGCTTCTGAAAAGAATATGATCGTATACGTCATCAGCGACCGCTCGCCTGTCAATCTGTATTCCTTCAATTTCGCTACGCAAAAGCTGGACAAACTAACTAACTCACTAAATCAGGAAATCAACCCGAAAGATCTGGTGGATGCGGAAGTGGTTCGCTTTAAATCTTTCGACGGGCTGCAGATACCTGCGATATTCTATAAACCAAAGAACGCTTCTGCCGGTAATAAAGTGCCGGCATTGGTGTGGGTGCATGGCGGTCCCGGTGGCCAAAGCACAGCCGGCTATTCACAGTCCATTCAGTATTTCGTGAATCATGGCTATGCCATACTCGCGGTGAACAACAGAGGCAGCAGCGGCTATGGCAAGAGTTTTTATAAGATGGACAACAGAAATCATGGCGACAAGGATTTAAAAGATTGTGTGTGGGGAAAGAAATGGTTGGCGCAACAATCATACATAGACCCCGCTAAAATCGGGATCTACGGCGGAAGCTATGGTGGCTTTATGTCGCTGGCCGGCATCATACAATACCCCGATGAATTTAAAGTTGGCATTGATCTTTTTGGTGTAACCAACTGGTTGAGAACATTGCAAAGCATTCCATCTTATTGGGAAAGTTTTCGCAAGGCCCTGTACGAAGAAATGGGCGACCCTGCAACCGATTCCGTCCGCCTGCATACCATCTCACCGCTTTTCAATACAGATAAGATCAAAACACCTTTGCTGGTACTGCAGGGATCTAACGACCCCAGAGTGCTGCAGGTGGAAAGTGATGAAATTGTTGCCGGCGCAAAAAAGAATGGAACACCTGTTGAATACGTTCTCTTCCCCGACGAGGGACATGGTTTTAGAAAAAAGGAAAATCAAATGAAAGCTGCTAAAGTAACACTGGAGTTTTTAGATAAATACCTCAGCGGCTCAGGTTCTTCGGCGGATGGGAAGAAAAGTTTTTAGTTTGCTTCTGTGAATGAAACATGTAAAAGCCTTTGCATTTGCGAAGGCTTCTACATGTCTACTGTTCTGTTCAACAAGACTTATTTAATTAAGTCAATTCTATTGCGCCTGTATTTTTTTGTAAACGCTTTGTTTGATGGAGCTCGCCGGATGGTATTGCGGCTTTCTTACCCAGCATACAAATTTCTTTTTAATTTGAACAATCATCAGAATTCTGTCATTATACGTATTCCTGTCATAGTTTGCTAATTCGGGCTCTTTCTCATCCGTTATACGAATAGCCAAACGCTCTTTACCCCGATCATCGTGTAGGCTCACAATACTCCAGTAATCTAACAACTCTCCTCGGCATATACTGGTGTCTGTTGAATTAATTAAAGCGGTACCGTCCTGGTTGAATGTATACGTGACGACTTTGGTACACCCATCTGCTTGTTCCGCATGTGCATTAACAGCTGCAAGATCATGATAACCAAAAAAGTACCATGTACCGATAATTTTTTCAAGAACGTCTTCCTTTTTCTGGGCTAAACTATGCGTAGAAGCAATAAAGATCAATGCGATTGTAATCGCAACCAGTTTTTTCATGAATTAGATTTTTAAGATACCCGTGTTTTTCAGCCACAAAAGCCTGCCGAAAAAACTGATATAACTATTGTTTTGCGCGGCCAAAATAGAAAAAGAAATTCATATTTGCGAATGAGGTGGGCGTGGAAGAAAAAGTTTTGAGTTTTGAAACCGGCCTTCTATATTGTACACAAATACTACCCTATCATGCCCCAGCACCTATGGATAAAAATGGCTAACCTCGTCTTCGAGCTCGAAAAGAAGTTATCCGCAGGACAGCCCTCCACGGGCGTCGTTCGAAATATAGACCGCATGAAGACTGTACTGGAAGAAGCGGGGCTATTGCTGCTCAATCCCCTGGGAGAGCCCTATAATGAGGCCCGTACAGATCTGGAAGCCAGTATCACCGGTGCGGCAGCCGATAAGCTCCACGTGATAGATGTAATCAAACCTATCGTATACACACAAAAGGAAGGGGGCCGGTCGTTATTACAGAAGGGCGTGGTCATTGTTGGTAATAAATAAAATAATTAACATATATGTCATCAACTATCAATTTTGCCATCGATCTGGGTACAACGAATTCCCTGATCGCAAAGGCGAATAACGGGAGTGTGGATATTTTCAAGAACCCTGCGGGCATGAAGGTGACCCTGCCCAGCGTGGTAGCTTTCAGGAAAGACCGCATCCTCATCGGGGATAAAGCGCGGGAGTATGTAGAAAAAGATCCGGCCAATGTATTTGCTTCTTTTAAAAGAAAGATGGGCACAGGGGAGAGTTTTTTTATCCCAAACAGCGGATCCTTTAAAACGCCCATCGAATTAAGCACGATCGTGTTGCAGGAGCTTCAGCATTTCATTTTTACAGGTGAATCTCCGGCCAGTGTGGTCATTACGATCCCCGCCAGTTTTGATACTATACAGAGCAATGCCACCAAGGAAGCGGGATACGCTGCGGGATTCCGGGAGGTGCTGTTGTTACAGGAACCTATTGCCGCCAGTCTCGCGTTTGCCAATAAGGAGGGTAAATCAAGTATTGAGGGACAATGGCTGGTGTATGACCTGGGCGGTGGTACTTTTGACGTGGCCCTGGTCGTTATACAGGATGATGAAATGAAGGTCATTGATCATGAAGGTGATAATTTTTTCGGCGGCGTCGATTTCGACAACGGGATCCTTACGCAATTGTTCATTCCCTACCTCGAAAGCCAATTCGGCATTCAGGACCTTTCGTCCAAAATGCTGAGTGCAAATGGGAAGTATAATAAGCTTTATTTCCAACTCCTTTATAAGGCAGAAGAGGCGAAAATCGCCTTAAGCAACCATGCCAGTGTAGATATCGAATTCGATTTTACCGATGAGGCCGACCAAACGCATGAAGTTTATTTTTCAATCAGCCGTGACCAGTTCGATGGCACCATCCGGGAGCGGATCCAATCATCTATAGCGTTCATCAGAAACCTGTTGACCAGGAATAACCTGCAGCCTTCGGATATTACTGAAGTGGTACTGGTGGGCGGCAGCACCTATATTCCGCTGGTGAGAGGGTTGTTGGCACAGGAACTGGGCATCAAAGTGAATACATCCATCGATCCCACTACGGCCGTAGTGGAAGGCGCGGCCTGGTATGCAGGTGGAAGGCCCAGCAAAGCGGAACCTTTGCCTAAGGCCCAGAATCCGGAAGCTGCGACACCCGGCGGAAAGGCCGTGCAAGACACCGCCGCCTCCTCCATTGAAGTGAAAACCGCTTACCAGGCGAATAGCCGGGACGCTGAAGAATATTTAGCAGCTACCATCAAAAATGCGCCTGCCGGAAGCAATTATCGCATCACGCGCACTGACGGTGGATTTGACAGCGGTCTCAAACCCGTGGCGGAAAAGATCAGTGAAATGTTGCTGCTGCTGCCAAACAGCCTGAACATTTTCAGCATGAAGCTCTTCGACAAGCAGGGCTTTCCGTTGCAGGTATCCATTCCCGAGATCATGATCGTACAGGGCAAATTCTCCATTTACGGGCAGCCCCTGCCGCATGATATCTGCCTCGAAGTGGATGATCCGGACAATAATTCCACGCACCTGGAAGTGATCTTCGAACGGAACGCGATCCTTCCTATCAAGAAATCGATCACGAAGACATTGAGCAGAACCATCGTTAAAGGCAGTAATGACCAGTTGCTTATCAATGTGCTTGAGGGTAGCCGCTATGCATCGCCGCCATCGAACCTTCCAATAGGGATCGTCGTTATCTCGGGGCAGCATCTCAAGACTGACCTGGTAAAAGGATCCGATGTCGATCTCACTTTCGAGATCAGCGAAAGCAGGGATATAACGGTGACGGCCTATATCAGCATGATCGACGAAGAGTTCAGGCAGGCATTCAGTCCTTCTGCCCGCACGGTAAACGTAACCCGTCTTCAGCAGGAGACAGACTACCTGCACCGGATAGGTAAACGGCAATTGGAGAAGCTGCTGAAAAACGAAAAGTATGAAGAGAGTGCAGCCCTGCAGCAAGCCATGAAAGAACTGGAAGCTATACAGGTAAAATTGAGGAGCCTGCCATCGGATGATGTAACGGATACTAAATACCAGCTGGATGATCAGAAGAGGCGGCTGGCGCAGGCTATCGATACAGCGGAGAAGGGAGACCAGATCCTGGAACTGAAAGAGGAGTACTATAATAAAAAGGAAACCTACCGGTACATGCTGATACAAACCGGTGACAAGGAATTGCTGCAACGTTTTGAGAGCATGAACGCGGAGGAAAACGCCTGGATCAACAACTGCAGTACCCAATACCTGAAGTTGAAGCTCACTGAAATGGACCGGCTGACCTGGAACATCAGGAAGAAGGATATCTCCTATGTTACCAGTCTTTACATGTATTATTCCATGAAACCAGATGAAGCTTATAGCAACACCAGCGAAATAAAGCAATTGAAGACCCGGGGAGACGAGGCATTGGCAAGAAAGAACCCCGATGAGATATTGAACATTGTTTACCGGATGTACGAGCTCCTCATCGACAAGAACGAGGAAGAGGCAATCAAAGGTACGGGGCTAAGAGGCTAGTTCCCCATAGGGGAAAGCACCAAAATGTAAAAATCAAGCTCCCAATAAATACAATAAATAAATTTCAAAACTCAAATTCCAAGTTCCAAATAAATACAGTATAGGATCTGTCTTTTGGATCTTGGTTTTTGTTATTTGGTTCTTGATTTTTGGTTCTTGTGATAAACGATCTTATTTATGAGCGGAACGGCGTTTTACTTTATGCGTGACCGTTACCGTATCCATGGGACGGGCAGGGCGGGCAGGTTCTACCTCTACATCCAGGTTATTGCGATCACGATACTTTTTTATAAAAGTGTCAAGTAATTTTTTCCGTGACGTACTATCGTGGTTATCGCGATACATTTTGAGGATAGAGTCAAGTAATTCTTTCTGTGCCGTATTCTGTGGGTAAGTGCTTGGCATAGTCTGATAATTCTGATAATCATATGAAGACCTGGAGGAATGGGATTTACAGGTA
>DASUVL010000449.1:0-5787 GCA_036379015.1 Niastella sp. | reverse complement strand
ATGATTCAGGGGCTTAATTCGGTTATTAGTACTATTCCTTACGATCTTTGGAAGGCCGATAGTGAATCAATATTTCATGTTATTTTTCATTTGGTGTTAAAGCCGCTAGATTTGGAAGTTCTAAGCGAAACTCACAGCGCACATGGCAGATCTGACATAGTTATTAAAACAGAAGCATTTATTTATGTATTAGAGTTAAAACTCAATGGCTCCGCTCAAGAAGCGTTAGACCAGATCATAGAGAAAAAATACCTCCACCCTTTCCAAACAGACCCAAGGAAAAAAATTGCGATCGGTATAAATTTCTCCTCCGAGAAAAGGGCGGCGGACCACTTTCTGGCGAAAGAATTTTCATAGATATCAACATTAAAATATGCCCCTTAAATGGGCGTATGCTATATATTAACCTTGTTTATTATAAATTGTGATTTCAGCAAAAGTCCCGGCCAGATCATTGGTTCGATATTCCCCGAAAAATTGACTTTCGACGGATTTTCAAATCGAACCGCTCGCGTTAAAGAAGCGGCTAAGCTGATATTCAGTCTGGACGCGGGTTTCAACGAAATGAAAAACCGGAAAAACAACGACATTTCGTGTCTTTCCGGTTGGGTAGTCCCGACAGGAATCGAACCTGTATCAAAAGTTTAGGAAACTTCTATTCTATCCATTGAACTACGGGACCAGTTATTTTCTATTCAATCCCCACTGAAAAACGTCCAGTCGGTGACATTGAACTTCGATCAAACCAGCGGTAACGCACTCGCTACCGCCTGGCGGATGGCAAAAATAAGAAGAAATATAATAAACCGGGGAAGTCATCTGATTAAATCCGCTGTAAATCTTACCATTAGAAGAAAAATGGCAACCTGGCCACCCCTAACTTAAAAAAATTTACAAACTTTGAAATCCTACTGACATACTGTTGTCACTACCCCGTAATAGTTTTGTGTGGTAATCGATACCATACTTAAAAAATAATAATCATGTCAACGCAAAATCTAACACCAACCGCTACCGCCACCATTTTCACGCCACAGGAATTGCTCGCCCACTGGCAAGGCCACCGCGGATTGACCAGAAAAATGATAGAAGCTTTCCCCGAAGACAAGCTCTTTACCTATTCCATTGGCGGTATGCGCCCATTTTCTGAACTGGTTTATGAATTTCTTGGCATGGCAGTACCTGGCTTGCAAGGCATTGCCACCGGTAAATGGCAAAAATTTAGCGACGCTGAAAAAGTGACTACTAAGAAGGAATTACTGGAGCTTTGGGACAAAACCACCAACGACATTAACACCATCTGGTCTACCATTCCTCCCCACCGTTTTGAAGAACAGGATGTGGCTTTTGGTCAATGGCCCGGATCAGGCACCTCTTTCATTTTCTACTTTATTGATAACGAAATTCACCATCGTGGACAAGCCTACGTTTACTTGAGAAGCCTCGGCATTGAGCCACCTGCTTTCTGGGATCGCCAGTAAAAGTCATTTATAATGAACTGGAATTGCACGGTCAATTGTTCGACCGTGCAATTTTGTTTGCGTCGGTTTTATTAACTTTCCGACTAATTGATTCCCGTATGAAAAAAATATGCTGTTTATTGTCGCTCTCCATGGCGCTGTTATTCGTTTCATTGTCAGCCATGGCTCAAAATAAACCCCGGCTTAATCATATAGCCCAATACGTAGTTGATTTAAAAACTAGCACCCATTTCTATCAGCAGGTGGTTGGCCTCGATACCATTCCCGAACCCTTTCATGATGGCCGCCATACCTGGTTCAGCGTTGGCACCTATGGACATCTGCATATTATTTCCGGTGCTGCCGCCAAAACCCCGCACGACAAGAATACGCATCTTTGTTTCAGCGTCGCTTCCATCAGCGACTTCATAACCAACCTCAAAAAGAATAATGTGGAATTCGAAAACTGGGCCGGCGAAAAAAATACTGTCACCAACCGCGTCGACGGAGTAAAACAACTCTATTTTCGCGACCCCGACGGGTACTGGATCGAGATCAATGACGCTAAAAACTAAGGAATCACCAGCCTACTGGTAATAGACAATGAGGTAATATCCTGGCCTCCCAATTCCAAATTACTAACCCCCGGCTTCCAGGTTCTGATGTCCCCAGTTGATTCCACAAACAACTGCCGGCCTGGTCATTAGCCAATACACTATGTGCTATGGGTAACTGACAATGGCCAAACCCTGCCCAATCCCTATTTCCCAATTCCTTTCCCACCTGTACCTTCCCGCCTCCGACTTCGGTTTTTTCAGCATATCTTTGCAATCCTTAAAAATTAAAGGTTTATGAAGTTTTATACATGGCTTATACGTTACCGCCTTTATGTGGGAGTGGCGCTGATTGCTTTGGGCGTATTCGCCAATTTATACAGCGGCTTCTGGCCCGCTTTCCCCGCCTATTTAGTTGGCCTCATTCTTATCGCCGGTCACTTTTTTATCGGCCCCCTGCGTCTTATTCAGGAACACATGGAAACTGGTGATATTGATGGTGCTGAACGGGTGCTGAATTCCATAAAATATCCCAACCTGTTGTATAAACCCATCCGGTCGGCCTTTTTTACCTTCAAGGGTCAACTGGCTATGATGAAACAGGATTTTGACTCTGCTGAGACAAATATGAAAAAAGGTCTCGACCTGGGCACACCCATGAAAGAGGTAAAAGGCGCCAGCATGTTGCAAATGGGAATGATCTCCTTGCAGAAGAACGACTTTAAACAAGCCGAAAAATACATTCGCCAGGCCATTCGTGAAGGGTTACCCGATAAAGAAAATGAAGCGGCTGCCTACCTGCAAATGTGTAATATCATGATGAACAAACGCGAGTTCAGAGCAGCGAAAGATTTTTTCCGCAGAGCAAAGGCCCTCAAACCTACTACCGCCGAAATTGTAAAGCAGATCAAAGAAATAGAGAAATATATTTCACGTATTCCGGGATAAAACGAAGTAAGAAGTACGAAGTCGGAAGTAAGAAGCTCAAACAATTCATACTTCCGATTTTTTTATTTTAGAAGGTCCTTGTTTCCGCCCTCGTGTTCTACCCATGGATTTCACTACTCTACAGCCCCAACTCCAAATTCCTTTTCTTACTTCTTACATCCTATCTCTGACTTCGGACCTCAGATCTCAAAATCCCGCTTCAGCTGATCCATACAAGCCTCCAGCACTGTAACAACTTCCTGTACAAGTGCGGGTATTTTATCCAGTTCCTCACCCTTCTTCCCATTCAATTCAATCGTGCGCACTACATCTTTTATACGGGTAATGCCCATACTGTCAATAGTCGCTTTCAACTTATGCGCCAGCTTGCTTACATTTATCCAGTTCTGCGCGGCAGTTTCCTTTTGCAGGTCGGTCAGTGAAGGCGGTACAGTTTCTATAAACAATTGCACCATCCGTTTTACAAAACTCTCATCGCCGCCCGAAATGGTTTGCACCATATTCAAATCGTACAATTTTGCTTCGCTCCCCGTAACTGAAGTGTTTAACTCGTTCATAGGCTTAGCTTCTGGTGCTGCGGCACCGGTTTTTAAATTATTTGATATTACAATGAACAGCTTTTGTTCATTGAATGGTTTGGGTAGAAAATCGTTCATACCTGCTGCCAGGTATTTTTCACTATCTCCTTTCAATGCATTGGCTGTTAGCGCCACAATTGGGATAGCTGCCTTTTTAGGATCATTCAACTGCCTGATGGCGCGGGTGGCGTCCATTCCATCCATTTCAGGCATCTGTATATCCATAAGCACCAGGTCGTAATTATTTTTCTGCATCATGTCCACAGCCTCCCGGCCATTATTTACAATATCCACGGTAAATCCCCACGACTCCATAATGTGCCGGACAAGGTATTGATTCAACTCCACATCTTCGGCCACCAAAACATACCTGCTGCCAAGGCTTTGATAATTCAGGTCTTGTGCCACGGTTGATTGATTGAGTTTAGATGAACTAATTGCAAATGGTAATTCAAAGCTGAAGGATGAACCTTTTCCCGCTTCACTTTCAACTTTTAATACGCCGCCCATCATGGTTATTAATTCCCGGCATATGCTTAATCCCAAACCGGTACCGCCATGCGTTCGGCTAATGGCTACATGCGCCTGCATAAATGGCTCAAATATTAAGCCTAACTGACTCTCGGTAATGCCTATGCCGGTATCTCTTACGGCAAATGCTATACGTGCTTCATTATCACTTTTTTGTATCAAGCGGGTTTCAATGGTTACGGCACCCGTTTCGGTAAACTTAATGGCATTACTGATCAGGTTGTTCACTACCTGGCTTAACCGGTACGGATCGCCCAATAACACCAGATCTTCTCCTAATAAATTGTCGTGTACTAATCCAATGCCCTTCTCTTCGGCCTTATAAATAAACGATCGTATACAAAGGTCAATACGACCGGCCAGCGAAAATACTACATGCTCAAATTGCAGCTTGCCTAATACGATCTTTTCCAGGTCGAGGACATCGTTTACCAACAGTAACAAATTATTGGCCGACTCCTGTATTAATTGCAGATAGTTCTGCTGTTGTTCATCCAGTTTGGTTTTTGCCAGTAAGCCAGCTATGCCCAATACCCCGTTCATGGGTGTTCGTATTTCATGGCTCATATTGGCCAGGAACACTTCTTTGGCCCGTGCCGCTTCCTCGGTTAACTTTTTTGCCTGCTTCAGTTCCCGCTCTGCTTTTATGCGGGCCGATATATCCTGGGCAAAGCCTATAACATAAGGCTCTATACCGGGCACATCCATTTTATAGTTCTGATACAACAGGTATATAATGTTGCCGGTTTTGCCCTGTATCCTGAAAACCCCTTCCGATTTTCCATGTTGTAAGATCGGTTGCAGGTAATTCAATGCATACAAAGCCTTATCTTCTTCCGGTATAAATTCTAACAGTGGCCTGCCTACCATTTCGCCGGCAGTGTAATCCAACGCCAGACTGGCGGCAGGATTAACCGATAACAACCGGCCATTAAGATCATGTGTACAGATCCAGGCCTGGCTATAATTGAACAGGTCACGGTATTTCTTCTCACTTAATTGTATATACTCTTCTGCCCGCTTTTGATCGCTAACATCAATGCTGTATGCAATACAGAACTTCACATTTCCCTGCCCGTCCAATACCGGTTGTATATGTCTGATATGATATTTAACCTGTCCATCGGGAAATTCAAACCGCTCCTCCCATTTTTGCAGCTGCTTTGTTTGCACGGCTTCATCTACCATCTCCTTTCGCCGGATGGCCATTTCGGGTGGCTTTTGCCGTATGTGGCAATAATCTTCAATGGATTTACCTATGAGCCATTCCCTGGTGGTTGCTTCTTTTATAACCGCTGCATTTATAAACAGGAACTCACCGTTGTTACTATATACAGCAATATCCGCAGGGATATTCATGAGCACTTCTTCATAAAATGAAGCCGGTATTGTAAACGCACTGCTCTTATCTTCTACGGTCCCGCCAGTTACCGGCGGAACTCCTTTTCCCTCACCCTGTATGTTTTTCAACGGTTTCATTATTACGATAATCAACAAGGAACAATACGAATACCGGGCGGCACTCCTTACCGGGCATTTAGTTCACCGGCCTGAATCATTCGATAAATGGTCGATTTACCTATGTCCAGTTTTTTGGCTACCAGCAATACGTCTTTATCGTATTTGTCGAGATAGTGCTGTATGATCTGTAATTCAAACTCTTTCAGGGTCCTGTCTTTATTCATCAGGTCGTTCACCGAGGAATTGGAATTAAGG
>DASUVL010000448.1:0-3376 GCA_036379015.1 Niastella sp. | reverse complement strand
ATACCATTGTATATTTTCAAGGCCTTCGTGTAATAGCATTTTAACCCCGAGGCGTGGTATATTAAGCGTACCAGTACCCGGTTCAAAAGTTGCGTTTATTGTAATGTACCCGTTACCGTACACTGCATATTGAATGGTTGTTGTGGTTTTGAAACCGGAGGTGGTAACAGCATCGGTAACCGTAGTGAGTGTAATACATTTTTTATTTATCTCATTTATGGTAAAAGACCGGAGCTTGTACTGTAGATTATCGTAGCCCGCTTTTTCCCATTCTATATACGGGCCCCGTTCCTGCGTTCGGTCATTATCCATAGTAGCACGGTACAAATTGAATAAAGGGCCGTTGGCGGCTCCCTCGATAATGGTTTTGTTATTATATACCAGTGATGACAATGTGCCGGTCGCTTTATCAAATGCTGCCTGAAATGTTTTTCCATACACCGTTGCCCTATTGCTATCCTGGTTAACGGTAATATCTGCAAGCTCATTTATTGCAATGACCGGTTTTGCCGGCACCGCAAAAGGCACTGCTATTTGTTCAAATGCTACTGAGTAACCTTGCTGCGCCCAGGTAACGTCTTGTTTTAACCTGGCATCAATTCGTAACCAGTATTCTGCGCCTGGTTTTGTAACAGGCTTATTGAATGGTATAGTTACTTTTGCCGTTTGCCCGGGCGCCAGTTGCAAAGGCGCTAATTCGCCTGACTGAATGATTATACCATCTTCTGATAAAGACCAGGTTATGGTAAACTGATCGAGGTTGGTGAAGTTGTATTTATTCACGATCTCTATGCCGCCTGCTGATATATTTACCGGTTTTATTTTAATGTATTGATACACTTTTTTCACTTCTTCTATTTCCGGCTTTATGGTGCGGTCAGAAGTAATCAGTCCTTTTATACTAAAGGTGCCATCATTGGGCATATCGCCAAAATCACCCCCATACCCATAAAATGTTTCGCCTGCTGTAGTACCCGGCACCGGTTTATTAACGCCCTGGTCTACCCACTCCCATATGCAACCGCCTATCAGGCGTTGATGTGATTCAATCACCTCCCAGTATTCTTTTAAATTACCAATGGCATTACCCATAGCATGTGCATATTCGCACATAAAAAAAGGTTTGGCAGATGATCTTTCTCCTTCCGCTTTCAAGGTGTTTACAGAAGGATACATGGTTGATTCTATATCGGCAATGTCATTATACCCTTCATAATGTATGGGCCGGCTTGAATCTATCGCCAGGATGGCGGCTTTGCCGGCTACAAAATTTTCTCCACCCCACGATTCATTGCCCATGGACCAGATAATTACCGATGGATGATTTTTATCTCTTTCTACCAACCTCACCTGCCTGTCAACATAAGCGGCTTTCCATTTGGGGTCTTTGGTTAGTTGGTCGCCTGCCCCATGCGTTTCAAGGTTAGCCTCGTCAATTACATACAATCCATATTGATCACAGAGTTTATACCATTCCGGATCATTTGGATAATGACAGGTTCGCACGGTGTTGATATTATGCTGTTTCATCAATTGAATATCACGTATCATAGTTTCAACCGGTATGGCTTTTCCATATTTCGGATGCACTTCATGGCGGTTAACCCCCTTTAGTAAAACCGGTTCGCCATTTACGTACAGTTGCCTGTTTTTTATCTCCACCTTCCTGAAACCAAATTTCGAACGCAGCACCTGCAGCACATTGTCTTTATTGTCTTTCAACACCAGCACCACCGTATACAATTTGGGTATTTCGGCGCTCCATAGCTGAGGGGCCGGTACTGGCGCTTGCATGGTAAGTGCTATTTCCTCACCGGTACGAATGCCTGGTATGTCTTTCGAAGCAAGGGGTTTGTTACCCATTAATTCCCCACTGGCATTATACAGGTTTACTTCCACTTTACTGACAGCCGATTTAGTGGATCCACTATTCTTTACAACTGTTTTTATATTGAGCACCGCGCTTTTATAATCAGGCGACAGTTCGGTTCTACCAAAAAAATCCCTGATATGCAATTTGGGACTGGCCATTAAAAAAACGCTGCGATGAATGCCGCTGAAGCGTAACATGTCCTGGTCTTCGAGGTAACTGCCGTCACTGAATTTATACACTTCAACTGCCAGTACATTTTTACCGGGTTTTATATAACGGGTAATGTTAAACTCTGCAGGGCTCATGCTGTTCTCGCTGTATCCAACACGTTGTCCATTCACCCAGATATAAAACGCGCTTTGCACACCTTTAAAGTGGATGAATATTTCTTTGCCATTCCAGTTGGCCGGCATATCAAAATACCGGCGGTAAGAACCAACCGGGTTAGGTTCTCTGTGTAAGGTCCAATTAGCAGGCACAGCGCCCATTACCCGGGGCGGATCATACTTAAACGGATAGGTAATATTGGTATAAATGGGGGTGCCATAGCCTTGCATTTCCCAATTGGAAGGTACCGGTATGCTTTTCCATTTACTGTCGTTGTAATTTTCAGTATAAAAGTCAACGGGCCGTTCAGATGGTTGTTTTACCCAGTTGAATTGCCAGTTGCCATCTAATGAAAGATACCAGGGTGAAGTGGCCGCTTCATCTCGCAACGCCTGTTGTATACTGGCATAGGGAACATAGGTTGCATGCGTGGCTTCTTTATTTATTCCAAATACCTGTTCGTTTTCCCAGTCGTTTTGTTGGCCATACCCATTGAAGCCGGTAAATAAAATAAAGGCTAAAAAATGGATTACATTTTTTCGGATCATGTATACGCTGATAGGTTGGTGATGAGATAGGTAGTTAAGTTGTTATTGTTTTTGTTTTTAAAATGCCCCCAGTTCTGCCAGATGGCAATAGGATGCATCGTATGAAGAGTTGAAGATCACTTTGAAATATTTTGCTGGTTTAAATCCGCTGAGAAATTGTTTTTGCGTTGCCTGGGTATTTTCTAAAGTAAAAGCACCTGCATCAGTCCAGGTTATGCCATCCAGGCTTACCTGGACCTTTACTTCTCTGGGCTTGCCTTCGTTGTCGCTCTGGCGATCTATAAACCACAGCCCGTGCAGGGTTTTGGTGGCGCCCATATTTACAATGATGTAATGCGGCGGCCCGGGACTTGCATTTTGCCATTGCGAATGCCAGAATGTGGAGGTGTTATCATCGAGGGTGTGAATGGCCTGCCCGCCATTGCCCCACTGTGCTTCGGCAGGTTCTTCCGACGAGAATCCGGCAATGGTCCAGCCTGTTCTGCTGTAATCAGGATAATCATTAATGTTTGGCTGCGATTTGATCAAAAAGTAGGTAGTACGCAGGTCTTCATTCACACGTATATCGTTTTTTGGCGTAGCGATGGTAACAGGCACTAAATAATCGGTGAGCACATCAATAGCGGTG
>DASUVL010000447.1:0-14100 GCA_036379015.1 Niastella sp. | reverse complement strand
GCTTATCAGCCGTTCCATTTTTTCCAGTAGCGCGGCCAGGTTAACCGGTTTTGAAATATATTCCGAAGCGCCCGCTTCCAGGCACTTTTCCCGGTCACCCTTCATCGCTTTTGCAGTAACGGCAATAACGGGAATATCAGCCGTTACCGGGTTCGCTTTCATTTTCCGCATAGTCTCATATCCATCCATCACCGGCATCATGATATCCATTAAAACCATTTCAATTTGATCATTCTTCTGTAAGATGTCCAATGCATCAAATCCATTTTCAGCCGTGTAAATGTTCATGTCTAAGGTTTCTAAATAACTTACCAGGGCAAATGTGTTGCGTATGTCATCGTCAACAATTAAAATGCGCCTGTGTGATAATACGGATTCCCCCATGTTTGTTTTTTTTATCGGTACAGCCATACCCGCATCAGCGACAACAATTGCTCAATATTGACCGGTTTGGAAACATAATCGCTCATTCCTGCTTCCAGACATTTTTCCCGGTCACCTTTCATAGCTTTTGCAGTGAGCGCAATGATTGGCAGTTTATTATATTTATTCATTTTACGTATGGCCATGGTGGCTTCATACCCATCCATTTCCGGCATCATAATATCCATTAGTACTATATCAATATCCTGCTGCTGATTCAACATATCCAGGGCTACGCGGCCATGTTCTGCTACATAACATTTCATGCCTTCTTCTTCCAGCACATTGGTGAGGGAATAGATGTTTCGCATGTCATCATCAACGATCAGCACTTTTTTGTTCTTCAATATCTCTTCCGTGCGGTGGAGTTTGCGGATGATCTGCTGTTTCTCTTTTGGCAGTTTCGATTCAACCCGGTGCAGGAATAACGCCGTTTCATCGAGCAATCGTTCTTTTGAGTTAGATGTTTTCAGCACTACGGTATTGGCCAGTTTTTCCAGTTGCCGGGCTTCATCCTTGTTCATATCCCGGCCTGTATATACGATGATAGGTATCTTGTTTAAATGATCACTTTCCTTTATTTTTTCCATCAATTCGAAACCAGACATATCGGGCAAACCCAGGTCGATAATAATGCAGTCGAAACGCTCATCCTGCAACATGGTATACGCCTCCTGTCCGGTATGGGCCGCAAAGGATTTTACATCGCCATTACCAATAAGCTCCCTAATGGCTTTATTTTGCTGCGGGTTATCTTCTACCACCAGCAATTTCTTCAGCTTACGGTTTATAAAGTCCTGCATGCGGTCGAAGGCACCCTGCACGGCATCGTGGGTAAGTGGTTTGCGAATAAAATCGAAAGCGCCGAGTTCCAGGCCTTCTTTTCGCCTGTCGTAACCCGACATGATCTGTACCGGTATATGCCGTAATTCCGGATCGTTTTTCAATTGCCTTAATACTTCCGAGCCATCCAGCACCGGCAGCTTCATATCCAGGATAATAGCATCGGGGCGATAATACCGCGCCAGGCTTAAACCCGTATTACCCTGGTGTGCAAGAATACCTTTATACCCTTTTTCGCGGGCAATATCCAACAGCAGCAGCGAAAACGATACATCATCTTCAATAATGAGAATGGTTTTATCATTATCCCTAATGTTATGGCGGTCGTCCCCGGCCTCCACTTCAGGTGACGGACCCTGCTGCTGTATTATTACCGGCGCCTCCTGTTTTACAACTGGCTTTCGGATCTCTATGCTTTTTTCACCCATGGTTACATGAGCGGGATCAAAATTCAATGGCAGGTACAGCGTAAAGGTGCTGCCCTTTCCTTCTTCACTCGTCAAATGTATTTCTCCTCCCAACGCCCCGGCCAGTTCACGGCTAATGGATAAGCCCAGACCGGTACCGCCAAATTTCCGTTTGGTTGAACCATCGGCCTGTTGAAAAGCTTCAAAAATAATACCCTGCTTGCTTTCGGCTATACCTATGCCTGTATCAGAAACGGAAAACACAACTACCCCGGGTAAGCTTCGCAGTTTTGCATTGCGCAGCATGGCATCGGGCGGTTGAACATCAATTGTAACGGCTATTTTACCATCCCGGTCGGTAAATTTAAAAGCATTGGAAAGCAGGTTGCGCAAAATTTGCTCCAACCGTTGTTTATCAGTGAACAGGGGTGACTTGAAATGTTCTTTGTGACAATTTATATTGAAATCGATATTTTTATTCTTTGCAATTTCCGTGAACAGTTGATACAGGTTTTGGGTAAGCTGATCAACAGGTACTTCTTCGATCTCTATCTCAATTTTACCGGCTTCCACTTTCGACAGATCCAGAATTTCGTTGATCAGGTTCAGCAGATCGGTGCCTGAATTGTAAATATTCAAGGCAAACTCAATATCTTTTGGGGATAGCGATTTGCTTTTATTCTCCGTTAACAGCTGGGCCAGTATCAATATGCTATTGAGCGGAGTGCGCAATTCGTGCGACATATTGGCCAGGAACTCTGATTTATATTTGCTGGTTGCTTCCAATTCCCGCGCCTTGCTTTCCACTTCAATTTTGGCCATTTCCAGTTTTTCCTTTTGTTCCTCAAGCAGGTTGGCTTTTTCTTCCAGCTCTTCATTGGTTTGCTGCAACTCTTCCTGCTGGGCTTTCAATTCGGCTTCCGACCGTTCGAGCAGTTGGGTCTTTTCCTGTAGTTCTTCGTTGGTTTGTTTCAGTTCTTCCTGCTGCGATACCAGTTCCTCAGACTGGCGTTGGGTCTCTTCCAGCAATTCTTTCAACTGGGCCCTTGACTGAGATGAATTGATAGCGATGCCAATACTTTCCGAAACGATCTTCAATAACTGCATGTCCAGATCGGATATTTCGCGTACGGTGCCAATTTCAATGACGCCTTTTACATTGTCGTCGTACAGGAACGGATATACCAGGATATTCCTTGGTGTAACCTGGCCCAATCCTGAATTCACTTTCAGGTAATCTTCCGGAACATCGGTAAATACGATTGGTTTTTTTTCAAAAGCAGCCTGCCCTATGAGACCTTCTCCTACCTGAACAAGGTTTGTATTTCCCTTGCGAAGATTAAAAGCATAACTGCCTACCAATTGCAGGTGGTTGTTTTCGGCCACGTAAAAAACGCCTACCTGGGCTTTTAGATAAGATGTAAGCAGGTTGATCACCTGCCGGGCCAGGTCCTGCACGTCTTTTTCACCCCGCAAAATATCATTCAGTTCGCCGGCTCCCGTTAACAGCCAGGTACGTTTTTCATTTTCGACAGAAAGTTGTTGCAGGTTATTCCTCATGGTTTCCAATGAGCGCCCCAACAGGTCAGCGTCACTACGAATGGTTATAATGGGCGAATAGTCGCCTTTGCCGATGGTATGAGCTATTTGGGTATATTCTTTCGACACGGCTATTACCTTGTTAAACGAGGTAGCCAGATCGCCTATTTCATCCTTGGAATTTATTCGTACAGTGAGCTCCGTTTCACCTTTGGTAATGCGGTCTGCTGCGTTTTTGATAACCTGTAAGGAATCAACGATAGACCGGATAACAAGGTATAACAACAGGGAAATGAGCAGGATAACAACCACGACAATAATTACGCTGCTTATTAGTGTGCGGGAAATAGCAGCCATTTTTTCTTCAGCCTGTGTTCGGGTTTCAAGGGTCGATTGATCTTCCAGCTCTTTTAACCCATCCAGGTAACTGGTAACATTCATGCGCCAGGTGTCGATCGACATACTGTCTACAACTTTCGGATCTTTTAACACCGAATCGATCAATCTTTTTGTTAATGCAACGGCCGGGTTGTTCAGCAGTACGTTTAATGCTGCCAGCTGCGTAGGATCGGCATTTTTATAATACCGGTCGATATGGTTATCAAATTTTCCTTTAAGCCGGGCAAATTCAGCGAATTCGCCTTTATGAAACCCTTTATCTATGAGGGCCAGGTGAAGGTGCATACGTAGCTGGCCTAAATATCCTTTTGCGTTTAACAGATACAGATGAGTTTCCATCAGGTTCCTGATCTCGGGATCCTGAACACTCCGATAAGTTATATTCGCATCATCTATCAACAGGATACTTATGAGGGCATACGACCTGGCCATGGTGTCCACATCTACCGTTAGTTGATTAACGCTATTACGTATCGCTGGCAAACCTGCCAATGAAGATAATTCCTTATATTTTTCCTGCGCTAAAAGCAATTGTTTGAAGGCGGAAATGGCCTTGTCGGTTTCCTGTCGTTGCACGAGCAGCTCGCCTTTTTCATCCTTCCCACTACTGCCTACATAACTGATCGAATATCCGCGTTCTTCCAGTAAGTTGTGGATGACATCGGACATCTTTTCAATTTCCAGTACATCATTATAAACCCGCCGGATATTTTGTTGCCGGGATACTTTATCCATTAGATCAGCTGATAAAAAATACAGCAAGGCTGCAAGGGGGATGAGCGCGACGAGGAGCAGTTTGTTCCTGATAGACAGATTTCTGATAAATTTCATAGCAATATGCGATTATGCAGCATTACGCCTGTAATTGCTGCAGGTATATAAATTGCTACGACAGACCTTACCTGTTCAGTTCTTCACACCGATAATTTCCTTAACAATACCGGCGTGGGCCAATGTGCTTATCAGGAATCTTAAAAACCGGGTGTACTTATCAGAAACCTACATGACTGGGAGCCATGTAACCTGTTGGACTGGTTGAAATTACGAAATTTATATTAACTAATTCAATTATTAATTTATTGATTATTATCAATTTATCAAGCTCCATGAGCGGGCAGGCGTTCATTAAAAAGAAAGATCATGCATGGTGCGGCTCCAATGCTCGATCAGGAAAGGTTAAAGGCCCTGGGCAATGTTTAAACGTCAATCATAAAACGGAATGATCATTATACAACAAGAAACCTGCCATATAGCCTAATATTCATTTATCGGTTACTGGTATCCTTTTGACGTAATAAAAAAATCCATCGAAAGCAATTAATTATCCATCTGACGCAGCCGGCAAGCCGGTAAATTTGTTATTGTAAAAAGCACACTTTTTAACGATTACTGTTTATAAAACTAAAGTCATATGAGAAATCCAACACGGCTATCCATTTGCCGTACCTCCCTGTTATTTTTGTTATTGATCTTTTCTTCATTTATTGCCACTGCGCAACAACCCATTACCGGCAAAATAACCGACGCCAAAACCAAAGAGCCGGTAGCCAATGCATCTGTATTAATTAAGGGAAAGAGCACTGGCGGAACAACGACCGACGAAAATGGCGCATTTTCCGTCAACGCATCACCCGGCGACCGGTTGGTGATCACCTCCACGGCATATAATCCGGTGGAAATACTGGTAGGAAGTGCGACTACAGTAACGATCTCCATGACCCGCCTTGTTTCCGACCTGAATGAAGTGGTGGTGATCGGTTATGGCACCGTTCGCAAACGAGACCTGACCGGCGCGGTAGCTTCTTTAAAAAACAGCGATATCAAAGGGGAAGGCGTTAGCAATGTAAGCAGAGCCCTGCAGGGCAAAATACCGGGCGTTACCATTGAATCATCCGGCGGCGACCCCGGTACAGGCACCCGGATACTTATCAGGGGTGTGGGCACGCTGGGTGATGCGACCCCGCTATACCTGGTAGATGGCGTACAGGTAGGCGGAATTAACAATATCGCCACGGCCGACATAGAATCGATCGACGTGTTAAAAGATGCATCGGCAGCGGCCATTTATGGTTCCCGGGCAGGCAATGGCGTTGTGCTGGTCACAACCAAAACAGGTAAGCCGGGTAAACCCGTCATTCAGTTCAACACCAATTTGGGTATTCAAAAACTGGCGAAAAAATATGAGGTTTTGAATGCGGAGGAATGGGCCAATGTAAGCAATGCAGCGCACGATGCAGCCGGACTGCCTCGATTAGCCATTGCGGCCAATCCTTCGCAGTTGGGTTCCGGTACCGATTGGCAGGATGCGATTTACAGAAGCGCTGCGATGCAGCAATATTACCTTTCTGTGAGCGGTGGCAGCGAATGGAACCGGTACAGCATATCGGGTGAATACAATGATCAGCAAGGGATTGTTGATATAACCGGTTATAAACGATATGGTATGCGCGCCAAATCAGAAGCCACCAAAGGCCGGTTAAAGATCGGTGAAACGGTACTGATCACCCGGGAAAAATGGACCAGGATGCCGGGTGGCTGGGGCGGACAGGGCGGTAATCCTGTTGGTTCGGCCGTTAAAATGATACCGGTGTTTGATATCTACGACACCGCTGCCATTGGCGGTTATGGCGGCGCCTATGGCCCCGTAGTGAATGTGGCCAACCCCGTAGCGCAACTGAACCTGGAAAAAATTTCCTATGAGCAAACGTCCCTCCTGGCTAATGCGTTTGCGGAAGTCACCATACTCCCCTCTTTAAAATATAAATTCAATTTGGGTTACACCAGTTCTTTTGGCAATACCGATGATTATTACAAGCGGCATACGACTGGCACGCTGTTCTCGCACCCCACCAATGACCTGAGCCAGAACAAAGATCGCAATGTGCTGGTGTTGCTGGAAAACACCCTGCATTTTAATAAAGATTACGGCAAACACACCATACAGGCACTGGCCGGGTATACTTACCAGCGGTTAAATTACAATTACCTGTCTGCCAGCAAAACCAATTTGCTCGATGGCATTGAAGTGCTGGATGCCGGTTCCGGAACGGCCACGGTAAATGGCAACCGGACGGAAAGTGTTTTATTATCGATGCTGGGCAGGGTTATTTACTCTTACGATAACCGGTACCTGTTGACGGCCAGTTTCAGAAGAGATGGTTCGTCGCGCTTTGGTAAAGCCAACCGGTATGGGAATTTCCCATCCATAGCACTGGGCTGGAATATATCTAACGAATCGTTCTTCAAAAATTTCCCCACGCTATTATCGACGTTAAAGCTCAGGGGAAGTTTTGGCATCCTGGGCAGGCAGGAGATCGGCGATTATCAATACAACGCAGCCGTATCCTCGAATATCAATTATGTAACAGGTGATGACCAGCACAAATGGTTTGGCGCTATTCAAACCGCTTTTTCATCGCCCAATATTAAATGGGAAAATACCGAAACGTTTAATGTGGGTATTGACGCCGGTTTGTTTAATAACAGCCTAAGCATTACAGCAGACTACTTTGTAAAAAGAACAACCGATGTACTCTTGAATGTGCCGATACCGGGTTCTACCGGTTCCAGTACCAACCCGGTTGTAAATGCCGGTACACTGCAAAACAAAGGACTGGAGCTTGGTTTGAATTACAGCAACCAAATTGGTAAAATAAACTATTCGGTTTTTGGCTCCTTTACAACAATAAAGAACAAGGTGATAAAACTGGGTACGGGCACGCAACAGATCTTTGGCGGACAACCAACACACCATGGCGCCTCTACTACCCTTACCCAGGCCGGTGGTGAAGTAAGTAGTTTTTATTTGATAAAAGCAGTACGCATCTTCCAGTCGCAACAGGAAATAGATGCTTATGTTGACAAGAACGGCAAGAAGATACAACCGAATGCCTCGCCCGGCGATATACAATTCCTGGATGCCAACGAAGATGGGATCCTCAGTAACTTAGATCGGGTTGACTGCGGCAGTCCCTTCCCTAATTTCGAATATGGGTTCGGGATAAAAGCCTCCGCTTATCAATTTGATTTAAATGTGTTCATACAGGGCACATCGGGCAATAAGATCTATAACGGATTGCGGCAGGACATGGAGGGCATGAACCTGGAGTTTAATTATTCCAAAACAACACTCAATGCATGGACGCCACAAAATCACTCCAACATCCCCAGGGCCGTTATCGATGATCCCAATTCCAATACGCAGTCTTCATCGCGGTTTTTGGAAAACGGGTCTTACTTACGTATGCGAACGTTGCAAATAGGATATACATTGCCTCAAACGCTGGTGAGTAAAGCAAAGCTAACATCCGTGCGGGCGTATTTCAGTGCAGATAATTTATTTACCATTACTAATTACAGTGGCTACAACCCTGATATTGGCAGATCGGGTACTATTCTGGATCGTGGCGTTGATTACGGCCATGTAGCCTATCCGCTTGCCCGTGTATTATCACTGGGCATTCAATTATCGCTGTAATCCGGAGCTATTTATTCATTGTAAAATGTAAGCCAAATGAAAAAGATCATATTATATATAACCACCTTGTTGTTGCTGATAAGTTGTTCGAAAAAAAATCTTGACGTCGCCAATCCCAACAGCATTACTGTTGATAGGTATTGGAAAACAGAAGCAGATGTTCAAAGTGCATTAGGATCAACCTACGGATTATTTAAAAATGTAGATGGCGGCTTTTGGGGTGTGCGTGGTGTGGAATTGTCAAATGGCCGGGGTGATGATTTTTTTATCCGGAACGACGTTTCGTATTTGTACCAGCTATCTACTTTTACCAATACACCCGATAATGCAGCGGCAACCAATGTATGGAATATTGCTTACCGGGCCATATTCAGGGCTAACCAGATCATGGAGAATATCGACGGGGTGACCTCACTTTCTGACCAGCAAAAAAAGGCATACATAGCTGAAGCCAAATTTTTGCGTGGATTGAACTATTTTATCCTGGCTATTAATTTCGGAGAAGTAGCCATTCGTTTAAGCGTACCAAAAACTACAGAGGAATATTTTGTTGCCAAATCACCGGAAGCCGATGTATGGAAACAGGTTATACAGGATTTTACCGAGGCCATAACGGATCTCCCTGTTTCCTATCCGGCTTCGTTTGTGGGCAGGGCTACCAAAGGCGCCGCTATCGGCTATTTGGGAAAAGCTTACCTGTACACCAAAGACTGGGCAAAGGCCGAAACAACTTTAAAGCAATTAACTACGGCGCCTTTCACTTACCAGTTGATGGCCAACTATGGCGATAACTTTATCCCTACCAAAGAGAACAACCTCGAATCGGTTTTTGAAATTCAGCTAAGTGATGTGGGTGGCACCAATCCCTGGGCCGGAGAAAATGCCAATGAAAGTTTAGGTGTTACCACTGCCCAGGAGTTTGCGCCATCTGAAGTTGCCGGTTGGTTTGAAGTAAGTCCGACAGATAAACTGTTCAATGAATTTCAGGTAGAAAAAACTACTGGGAATGATTTTGATCCCCGCATGTATGCAACCCTGATATGGGATTATCCCGGCGCTACTTTTTATACCAAACCATTCTCCGCGTTCACCCTGCAGTTTGGTTTTAAGTCGATGTTTAAAAAATACCAGAATTACTGGCAGGCCAATGAATTGACCGGCGCCAACGGAGGCAATTATACATCGAGCAATAATGAGCGGGCTATGCGGTATGCAGATGTATTGCTGATGATTGCAGAAGCATTGACCATGCAGCAAAAACCAGCTGATGCATACCCATTTGTAAACGACATTCGCAGGCGTGCGCAATTGAGTGCATTGCCTGCCGGGTATTCAGTAACACAAATGATGACGGAGATCAGACACCAGCGAATGTTGGAATTTGCCCGCGAAGGAATACGATATTATGATCTGAAAAGATGGGGATTGTTACAGCAGGAAATTACGAGCAGTGACAAAGTAGGTAAACAGTTTTTTGCAGCAACCAAGCATGATCTTTTTCCGATACCGCAGTCGGAGCTCAATGCCAATCCTAAAATGGAACAACATTTACCGTGGAAATAGGTTGAACCCTATTATAAATAACAAAAGGCATCCCGACTGAATCGGGATGCCTCTCTTTCTCCACATAAATCTACATACATAAATCAGTTTTACGGTTTCACGCGGGTTATAATAACGTGCATAGTATCATTGGTCGTATTTAAACTTTTTATTATTTTATTTGAATTAACATGCTGCTGCCATCTTACCGGCTGGTTTAGTAAAAAATTATGACACGCCCGGGTATTGCCTTTGCCGGTTGAAGAAAAAACCGCGACATATACACCCTGTTCACGTCATTAGGATCGGTTGTTATGTTGATTACACCAGAATCGTTTTCTTCATCCTGGTTCAGGAAATTGGTTAACCGGGTCCAGATCCTGGTTGCTGCATTCCAATGTTAAGCGCCGCCCACATCGGTTCGTGCATGCAACTGTTGGCTTTTACATTGGATTAAAAACGAGGCCTGTTACAAATCCGCCTTCGCCAATTTTTGACTAAAGGCATTTGCTGTTATCCAATAAGCACACAATAACAGCAAATGTTAACTCGGACGACTTTTTTCATTGGTAAGCGTTACATCGTTATTGCAACGAGAAAAGACTAGATCCATTTTGACCGTCTTGGGATTGGTTTCACTGGCTGTTCCTGCAAAAACGTTTTGCCAGTATTGTCTGAAAACAGAACCGCCCCCGTCCCGACCCATGTCGGAGACCGTCCCGACTGAGGTCGGGATGCAACCAGGCGGCTTGTTTTCAGAACAATGTGGTCCTTAGATTCCTGTACCTCCAAATAAAAGTTAAGACTACCCGTATACTTAGTTTCCGGAGCCAGGCCCCGAATTATATTATCTTCCTGTAGTTTACAGAGCTGAATAGAAACCGGTAAAACGATCCGGGGAAATACGATAAAATCAGCAGTTGTTTTCACGAAATTATCCCTGCTGAAAGGCGAGGCAACGAGAGAAAGACACACACAACACAACAACGTAGAATAACATAAAGCAAATGGCACAAACCGCATATCAATCGTTTTCTTATTCAGATGGCAGGCAAAAACAACGGTGTGAAATTAACTGACGGCGGTTATAACGATGGTAGCAGATCGTATAAATGATGGTATCCAAATGTTGAGTGAGGGTATAAAATGTATATTTAAACGGTATGATCCGTCAACTGCTGCTTTTTTTAGCATCTGCCTGATAAACAGATGGTAATTTTCCGAATGCAGCTTTGAAGTATTTTGAAAAGTATTTTGGGTTATTAAAACCGGTTTCATAGGCAACTTCTGCAACGGTCATTTTGGTTTTTTCGAGCAGTTGGGTTGCACGTTGCAACCGTACAGATCGTATAAATTCGGTGGGAGTTTTACCAGTGAGCACAAACAATCGTCTGTATACAGCTGCCCGGCTTAACAATAAAGCCCGGCTTAGTTCTTCAACTGAAAATTCGGTGTTGGATATATTCTTCTCTACGATGGCCAATGCATCCTGTACAAATTTTTCATCTGGTGAAGCGATCTGAATATCTGTTGTTTTTACTGCTACCTGTTTGGTGAATGTTTGTTTCAGCGATTGTTGATGCTGTAACAGATTTTTTATGCGGCTGACCAGAATTTCAAAATTGAACGGCTTTGTCATATAATCAGCAGCGCCTGTTTCAATACTTCGTAATTGTTGTTCTTCATCGGTGAGCGCTGTTAATAATACAACCGGGATGTGTTTGGTGCGTTGGTCCTGTTTTATTTTCTTACACAGCTCAATGCCATTCATCACAGGCATATTGATGTCGCTCACTACAATATCCGGATGCACCGACAATGTTTTCTGCCAGCCTTCCCTTCCATTAACTGCCTCTGTAATATTGTAATATTCACGCAGGTTGTCTTTCAGGTAGAACAAAAAATCCTCATTGTCTTCCACCAGCAAAACGGTATACTCCTTTTTGCCAGATGCTAAAACGCTATTGGTCGCCAATGATCTGTCATCTGTTTCTGGTTGATCTTCTTCCTCAGGCTGTTCAACAAGGGAAGGCGTTATTTCTTTTACCGGCAACAACACGGTGAAAGAGGAACCTTTACCTTCTTCACTCTCCACACTGATAGCACCATCGAACAGGTTCACGAACTCTTTTGTGATGGCCAACCCAATTCCACTACCCTGGTTTACTATGGTGCCTGGCACATCATGCTGAAAGAAACGGTCAAATATTTTTTCATGCCGGTCGGCAGGAACTCCAATACCTGTATCTATTATTTTTATTTCAAGCAGGATTTCTTCTGCATTTTTAATAGCATCTACTTCTACGGAAACCGTACCATTTTCCGAGGTGAATTTAAACGCATTGGAAAGCAGGTTGAAGATGATGCGCTCCAGTTTGTCGTGGTCGAATTTCGTGAACAGGCTATCCAATGCAGCCGAATAGGAGAACCTGATGTTCTTTTTCTCTGCTATATCGTTAAACGAGCAAACTGTTTCCTTAATGAATTGCACAATATCGCCTTCGGCCGTATGCAATTTTAATTCATGCACTTCCATTTTGCGAAAATCGAGCAGTTGGTTTACCAGGTTAAGCAGTCGCCGTGCATTGCGATGGATCAACTGGTATTGCGAACGTTGTGCCGGTTCTTCAGCAGACCTGATCATTCTTTCGAGCGGGGTCAATATCAGGGATAGCGGCGTGCGGAATTCATGGCTCACATTGGTAAAGAAACGGATCTTCATCATATCCAGTTCACGTATCCGGCTTGCTTCTTTTCTTTCCTGTTCCAGGGCAAACCGCATTTTTGCCCGTTGAATGATCATACGCCGGGCAACAAACAAAATGATCAGCGCTGTTAGTCCGTACAGCACATATGCCAGCGGTGTTAGCCAGAAAGGCGGCAATACAATAATGTTCACGGCAATCCCCTGTTCGTTCCAAACTCCCTGATCGTTGGAGGCTTTTACATAAAAAATATATTTTCCGGGATCAAGGTTGGTGTAGGTTACTTTGCGGGAACTGCCATCGGTATACAACCAGTTATCATTAAAGCCTTTCAACCGGTAGGCGTATTTATTTTTATGGGTATTGATATAACCCAGCGAAGCGAATTCAATGGAAAAAATATCCTCATCGTATCGCAGGGTGATGGCATCTGTTTCGGAGATCGCTTTCTGCAGAATGACCTGGTTGCTGATCTTATCGCCTGCTTCAATGTTTTGATTAAACACCTGCAAGCCGGTCAATACAACAGGCGGTGTATAGGTATTTATCTTTAAGTTAGCCGGATTGAACAGGTTAAATCCATTGGCGCCGCCAAAAACGATCTCACCGCGGTGTGTTCTTAACGCGGCATTTTCATTGAACTCTTTCCCCTGCAAACCATCGTGCCGGTCGTAATTAATGCAATTGATGCGCATGCTGTCTATGATGGTCCCGGAACAGGTGACCCGGCTAATGCCGTTTGGGGTGCTGATCCACAGGTCATGCGTTTTATCTTCTATAATATTGAGAATGGTATTGTCGGGCAGACCGTCTTCTTTTCTAAAAACCTGGAAACTGTTTTTTTGCGGGTTGTAAATATTTAACCCATCGCGGGTGCCTACCCAGGTTAATCCCCGGCTATCGTTGTAAATAGTTATAACATTATCATTGCTCAGCCTGGTTTCCCTTCCCAGCAATTGTTTAAATATGCCGGTGTTTTTATCCCGCACATCAATACCATATGAAGTGCCTATCCATAAATTGCCAGTATTGTCTTCTGTAATTGAAGAAATATAACCGGTATGCACAGATCCCGGCGCCATTGGCTTGTAATGAATAAACCGGCCGGTTGTACGGTCGTACCGTTCCAAACCAGCCTCCAAAGTGCCGATCCAGAGGTTTTGGTCCCGGTCTTCGTAGATCTCCCAAACGCGGTCGTCAGCCAGCGTGGTGCTGTCTTTCACACTGTGCCGGTGATGTGTAAATGTTTTGCCATCGTAACTGTCGAGCCCGCCAAAATAGGTACCAATCCAAAGCAGGTTGGCATGGTCGATAAAAAGACTTACAACTACATCATTGGTGACACTGTTATCATTGGCTGCATTATGCCTGAACTGTTTAAATGTATTATTGGTCCGGTCAAAATAAATAAGTCCGCCCCCATTGGTACCGATCCAGATATTTCCTTTTCCATCTTCTACAAACCTGTTCACATCGTTGTATGGGAGACTGGCCTTATCCGATTCCTCATGGCGGTATAAGGGAAATTTGATGATGCCTTCGTGGTAAAAATTGATCCCCTGTTTGTATGTTCCCACCCAAACAATACCCTGGTCATCTTTATACAGCTCAGTAAGACTGTTCTGGGCAAGGCTGTTATCATCACCCGGTTTGTTTAACAACACCTGCACCGTCATGTTCTTTTTGTTCAGGATGTTGAGCCCGCCATGGTCTGTTGCGATCCATAAAAGCCCTTTGTTATCCTCCACTATACTTACAATAATAT
>DASUVL010000446.1:0-7116 GCA_036379015.1 Niastella sp. | reverse complement strand
CAAGATAATGTCCAACGGGAAGTCCGGAAGAAGCGCACGAACAGTGCCCTACTTTCGGACTTTTTTATTTTGCCATGGACGTTTCATTCCCAAATTTTCAAATTACACTATCTTCACCCTATGGCCGGAACACTAATCACGAATATCAAACAACTCGTTAATGTGCGGGAACAATGGTCTGTGCTGCGGGGAAAAGAACTAGCCGAACTTCCATGTATAAAAAACGCATATTTACTTATTGAAGATGATACCATCGTTGAATATGGCTCCATGGAACAACTGGTATCTGCCAACCGCTCATTGCCCGTTACTATAATAGACGCCACTGGTAAATTGGTACTACCCGCCTGGTGCGATAGCCATACACACCTGGTATTTGCTGCAAGCAGGGAAAACGAATTTATAGATAAAATAAAGGGACTTAGCTATGCCGAGATTGCAGCCAGGGGTGGGGGTATCCTGAATTCAGCCCGTACATTAAATGAGGCTTCTGAAGACGAATTGTTCAACCTGGCGTGGAAACGCCTGGAGGAATTGAGCAGATTGGGCACAGGCGCTATTGAAATTAAAAGCGGGTACGGACTAACCGTACCGGGTGAACTGAAAATGTTGCGGGTAATAAAAAAGTTGCGCGAAAGATCGAACATTACCATCAAGGCCACGTTCCTGGGCGCACATACATACCCGATGGAGTATAAAGACAATCATCAGGCATATATTGATTGTATCATACAGGACATGTTACCCGTTATTGGCCGCGAACAACTGGCCGATTATATTGATGTTTTTTGTGAAACGGGTTTCTTTACTCCGGCCGAAACAACAATGATCTGCCAGGCAGGCATGCAATATGGATTAAAACCAAAAATTCACGCTAATCAACTTAGTTTGTCGGGCGGCGTACAGGCCGGTGTTGCGTTGGGCGCCATAAGTGTCGACCACCTGGAAACCATGGATGAAGCGGCGATCAGGGCATTAGCCGGTTCTTCTACCATTGGAACGTTGTTACCCACGGCTGCGTTCTTTTTAAGAATGGCGTTTCAACCGGCACGCGCGTTGATTGATGCAGGTTGCGCCATTGCCCTGGCCTCTGACTTCAACCCCGGTTCGTCACCCAGCGGTAATATGAACCTGGTTGTTAATATGAGCTGTATTCAAATGAAAATGCTGCCCGAAGAAGCGATCAATGCGGCCACCCTCAATGGCGCCTGGGCTATGGAGTGCGCCAACGAACTCGGCAGTATTTCAACCGGTAAAAAAGCCAACCTGATCATTACCAAACCGGTACCTTCATTGGCGTATTTACCGTATTCGTTCGGTTCAAACCTCATTGAACAGGTGATCATTCGGGGGGAAATGAAAAATTAGAAATGAGGAATGAAGAAGGAGAAAGGAAATACAAGTTGACAGGTTGACGAGTTGATTTGGTTGAAAAGTTGATAAAGGTGATAAAGGCCCCTGTCATCGACGATTTCAGTAAGTATGAAAAGTAATTATGAAATACGGATATAGCGTTTTCACGTTTGCCGATTGACGATTGACGATTGCCGGTCACAATAACTAAGCGTATGAAGTTGTTCAGAAAAAAGAAAAAAGTTAACCTGGTTAAAGACTTTCTGGAAAAAGGCCGTACTGTTTCCATTAAAGATCGGGAGGAAGCCCTGAACTACCTGGTAGCTTTTATGGCTATGATCCGCCCGCGCTTATCGGAATTTGAAAATGCCAAAAAGAAGTTTGCAGAAACGATACAATTTGTACACCAGCATCCTTCGGTATTAAACAATCTGCGTGTTGCTATCATGGCGCAGTTGATCAACAGTAACCTGGTGCCCATGCTTACTGAAAGCGGCCTCACCATTTCGAGGGGCGCCGGACGTGAATTGTATTCCCGCTTAAAACATAAATTTTTACCTGCCGCCCAGGACCCCAACGATTTTTTATATCTATTAAATAGGATCTTCTTTAAAGGAAACGATTACGAATGGGTAGAACAGATCGGCCGGGATAAATGGGTACATTTTTTTGAATTGATCGGTCTTTCCCTTTCAGGGAACTACCCGGTTATTATAAAACAGGCCATCCTTTCTTTACAAATTCTAAGTGCCCGCGTGGCGCAGCTGGGCTACGAAAACGAGATCACCCATAATATTCCAGTGCAATGGCAGCCGCCCAATAACCCCTTTGCCGTACAACAATACCTGGTGTATGAGATCAAAGAACTGGTCTTACGGCATAATCAAAGCCCGGAAGCAGTGCGGGACCTGGCCAAAAAATTAGGGGAAGTAATGGCTGTATGCGCCGAAGCGATACAACATATTCGCAATGAAACGGCCGAAAAAGGAACCAGTCTGTCCCAGACGTTTATCCTGTTCCAGATAGAACAGAAACTGAACCGGATGAGCCTGTTACTTGATATTGCTGATGCCGATGAGAAGATCAACCTGACCCGTTTCGCCAATCTGTTCATTACGGTTGTACGGAATGAGAACAGGAAGAACAGTATCAGGGAGTTTTTAACACAAACGACAGGCTACCTGGCCTACCAGATCGCAGAACACAAAGGAAAGAAAGGGAATAAATACATTACTTCATCACCACTTGAGTACTTCCAAATGATCGGGAGCGCCATGTGGGGTGGGATGATCATTTGTTTTGTGGCCATTTTTAAAACCCTGTTAGGACTGCTGCACCTGGCGCCCTTCTGGAGTGGCCTGGTTTACAGTATTAATTATAGTCTGGGGTTTGTAGCAATAGAAGAATCCAAATCAACGCTCGCTACCAAACAACCGGCCTTTACGGCAAGCGCTGTCGCCAGTTCGTTAGATGCGCGCAAAAGCGATGAACCACCCAATTTATACAACCTGGCGGTAACCGTATCAAAAGTTAGCCGCAGCCAGATCGCTTCCTTTATTGGTAACCTGATCGTGGTGTTTCCCGGCACTTACCTGTTGGCCTGGTTATACGATGTAACCTTCGGCCATCCGCTGGTAGCTGGCGAAAAGGCCATTCATTTGTTGCAGGACCAGCATCCCTGGCAAAGTCTTTCCTTACTGTACGCCTGCAATACCGGCTTCTTTCTTTTTCTCAGCGGTATTATTGCCGGTTATGTACAAAACAAAATAAATTACGGACGCATTGATAAACGGCTTACCGAGCATCCTGTTTTACGATTATCGCTGCCGCAAAACCGATTACAAAAAATAGCCGCTTACTTGAATGAAAATGGTGGCAGCCTGGCCGGTAATATTTCCCTGGGTTTTTTCCTGGGTACGGCTGGCATCATGGGAAAGATTTTTGGTATACCTTTCGATATCAGGCATATTACCATTTCGGCGGCCAACACCTCTTTAGGGGCGTATGGAGTAGGATGGGAGCATATTAACTACCGGTACCTGGCGAATGTTGTTGCGGGTGTTTTAGGTATCGGGTTCCTGAATTTCCTGGTGAGCTTTTCCCTGGCCTTTACGGTAGCAGTACGTTCCCGAGGTATCCGGTTAAAGGATTACCCTGGTTTTTTGCGGATCCTCTGGAAATATTTCCGCAGCCATCCGCTTGATTTTATCAGGCCACGGAAACGGAGTTCAGCAAAGGGAAAAAAAGACGCATGATCATTATCTAATTTTCCATAGACTAAATTAAACGCAGCTATATGAAGCATTTCAAATTCTACAATAAACACGATGTATTGAACCTTACGAGAATACGACGGTTCGAAACCAAATTAGGAGAAAGCGTACATGTGCTGGCTGATAAAACTACCTGGGAAACTGAATTGAAACAATCACCCGCCCGGTATGTGATATTTGGCATTCCGGAAGACATTGGCATCCGCGCCAATCATGGCACCGGCGGCGCCGATTCGGCCTGGATACCATTCCTGTCGGCTTTTTTAAACCTGCAAAGCAATGACTTTTTAAATGGGGACGAAATTATCCTGTTGGGGCAATTTAATTTCAGCGATGCGAATGAATTGATAGAACAAAATGCTTATGGCTATGAAGAGAAAATAGATGCTTACCGGCATGCTGTGATTGCGATTGATGAAGAAGTAGAGGAACTCACCAAGATCATTACCTCTCACAACAAAATACCTATTGCTATAGGCGGTGGACACAACAATGCTTATCCGCTGATAAAAGGGTCAGCCAAAGGTTTGCACAAAGCAGGCGTTTTACAACTGGCTCAAATAAATTGTATCAACCTCGATGCTCATGCTGATTTCCGTCCATCAGAGGGCCGGCACAGTGGCAACGGGTTCAGGTATGCTGAAGAAGATGGTTATTTACAAAAATATTGTGTGGTTGGACTGCATGAAAATTACCTGCCGCAAAATGTATGGCTCGATATTGTAAACAATCCTTTTCTGGATTTCATTACGTATGAAGATATTTTCATTCTGGAAAAAAGGAATTTTATTCAGTCGGTAGCCCATGCCACCAGTTTTACTGAAGAAAACTATACCGGCATTGAGCTTGATATGGATTGCATAGAAAACACATTATCCAGCGCCATTACACCTTCAGGCATATCGCCTTTACATGCCCGCCAGTATGTAACGCTGGCCGCCCGCGAAAGCCAGGTTGCTTATTTGCATATTTGCGAAGGCGCCACCCGCTTAACCGATGGCCGAACCAATGACACTACGGGAAAACTGATCAGTTACCTGGTTAGCGATTTTATTAAAGCGCATGAAGGCAACGGGGAGTGACAATATTCAATATTAAATATTGAATGTTAAATGTTGAAAGAAATACCAAAACATAAAATAGTAAAGGCTGAAGGAAGCTGATCAGAAGGCTATCCCCAGGTTAAAATACCATTGCAGCTTGTTCGTTTGGTCGCAGTACATGGTACTTACTTCGAGCGGGCCAAGGGCAAAGTTGTATGAGTAGGTTAACGAATAACCCGACAGGAAATCGGGATTATTGAAGAATTCGCTTCTGCTGATAAAATTGGTGAACATTACATTGGCCTTACCGGTAAGATAGCTATTGGTAAACACTTGTACACGTATCCCGCCCTGTAACATGGCTACTGAAGGTGTATACAGGGTACCTTCCTGCAAACCGGCAAAGGTGATCTGGTTACGGAAAACCTTTGTTAATCCGCCAATGGCAAATTCATTCATTACATTCCGGCTGTAGTTGAAATTTATGCCACCCTGGCCGTTTAACAACAAGGACGCACGCCGGCCAAAGGGAATATAACTTTCTACATCAAGCGTTGTTCGCAAATAGGGATAGGTGCTGATATCTGTTGAATCAGGATTAGAAACCGGCTCGCCATTGGTTATAAAGCTGACCTTGGGATGCTGTTCAAATACACGCCCGGCCTCGCCATACAGTTTTACTCCTTTGCGCGGAAATACGCCCCTGTCCAGGGAATTAAACGCAACAAATGAATACAATGTATTAAAGCTGTTACTACCCTTGAATTCAACGCCCTTGGAGATCTTGGGCGAATAATTCACCCATTCGAACCGGTGACCGGTACCAATGGAGAAACTACGCGATGGAGAAAATTGAAACCGTTCACCTATTTTAAAAAAGGTCTGTTTGTATAATCCATCCTGCTTATACTGATCATAAGTGGTAACATCAAACCGGTCGAACTGGGTCTCCGCTACCAGGGCGAAATTTTTCAACCGTCCCAGGTATTGCAGGTGTTCGCCGCGAATACGAAAGCTTTCTCCTATATTGATCGTAACCAGGCTGCGCGAATTGGTTATAAAAAAATTCCTGGCCGTTAAATTACCAATGATGCCCACGCCGGTAAACCGGTTGTAGTGTATACCCAGCTTGGCAAACGTCAACGGGTTCTCAGTTACATCAAATATGATCTTACAGGTACCATCGGGTTGCGGCACCAGGGAATATATTATGCGGCTGTAATAACGCGTACCATAAGCCTGGCGCACCATGTTACTCAGCTTATGCGCTGTATAGGATTTGTTCAACTGCAGGTCCATGGTGTGCGCAAAAAATTCGGTAGACGTTTTTTCTACACCACGCACTTCAAACGACGATAAAGTGACCGTATTTACCTGCGGTAACCGGTTTATTCTTGGTTCAGCCGGGCCATAGATCGCATTCAGTGAATCGGCCAGCCGTTTAAACCGCGGATATAATTTGCGTCCTTCTTCAATACCCACCTCCAATATGGCATTTCCATCGCCAAAACTGCCCATGTTATATTTTTCCATTTTAAATGGAATATAAATATCACATTGAGGCACTTCTGTTTTGGTATCCTCCGCTTCTCTGAAAAAAGCGATCTGTAACAATATCTGAAGCGCATTGCGCACTTTTTCAGAAGGCAGCAGCCCACTGGCCACATTGCTGCCAATAACGATATCAGCGCCCATTTCTTTTACATCGCGTACCGGGAAATTGCGAACGATACCGCCATCAACCATACGCTTACCGTTAAAATCAACCGCTGTAAATACGGAGGGTATGGCCATGCTGGAACGAATGGCTGAAATAATTTCACCATCTTTCATTACGATCGCTTCTCCATTTCCTACATCTGTTCCTATACAACGAAAGGGGATACTGAATTTGGAAAAATCTTTTTGCTGGTGCACCGGAAAATACAGCTCAGAAAACTTCTGCCATAGTTCCTGTCCCTGCAGCAAACCGCTGGGCAAGCGGAAACTGTTACCTTGCCAGGGCAGCTCCACAACATATTTCCAATACTCATCCTTTTCTTCCATGAAAAGGCTTCGCAGGGAAGATTGATTGCTTAACAGCAGGTCCCAATCGATAGAGCGGATAATTTTTTCAATACTATCGGCAGAATAACCAATGGCGTATAAACTACCCAGGATACTACCCATACTGGTGCCGGTTATATAATCTACATTCAACCCGGCACTATCGATAGCCTTCAGGATACCAATATGCGCAAGTCCTTTGGCGCCGCCCCCGCTTAGTGTTACGCCTATTTTAGGACGCATAGCCGGTGGCTGGGCCGTTGCAGATTGAACCAGTAAAAACAACCAAACCAAGGCAGGTTTGTATCCTTTGAATATAACCATCTTTAGCCCCCACAATTGATTACGGGAATATGCGATTTATTGATCTTTGGGATCTTCTTTGTTCAAATTAGTTGATT
>DASUVL010000445.1:0-9563 GCA_036379015.1 Niastella sp. | reverse complement strand
ACTTACAGGAATATTATACCCGCATTTAACGAATTCATGACCCCTATGTTGCCTGTAGCCTCGGCTAAAATAAAGGTGACGGCAGGCAACTTTCCCGCATTTTGCTACGAATAATAAAGTAAGAAAGGGTATCATGAAAATAGCGTTCATCACCAGGTCAACTTTGTATTCGGTTAAAGGCGGAGATACCTTTCAACTCATCAATACAGCCCGGCAATTAAAGCAGTTGGGAATTGAAGTGGATATTAAATTGACCAATCAACAGGTTCATTACCGCCAATACGACCTGTTACACTTTTTCAATATTGTACGGCCAGCCGATATCGTGTGCCATATTAATAGATCACAAAAGCCATACGTGGTATCGCCCAATCTGGTTAATTATTATGAATATGATCAATTATACCGGAAAGGCCTTGCCGGAACGCTGTTCCGCTTTCTACCCAAAAACAGCATAGAATACGTAAAAACAATTGCCCGCTGGTTGCAGGGAAATGATGTTTTAATGACCACTTCCTATGTATGGAAGGGACACAAACAGAGTATTAAAAAAATATTGCGCCAGGCAGCCCTGGTATTACCGAATTCAACCCTGGAATACGAACAACTGGCTGAATTTGGCACATCCCTACCCGGTTATACCCTTGTGCCAAATGGTATTGATCCGGATTTGTTTTCCTGGAACAGCCATTTGCCAAAAGATCCCACACTGGTACTTTGTGTGGCAAGAATAGAAGGCATCAAGAACCAGTTAAACCTGATAAAGGCGCTGAACAATACAAAATACCAGTTGGTGATCATTGGCAATCCGGCCCCTAACCAATTACCTTATTATTACGAATGCCGCAACCAGGCAGCAGCTAATGTTTCTTTTATAGAACAGCTGCCACAGGAAGCATTGACAGCCTGGTACCAGCAAGCCAGCATTCATATATTACCCAGCTGGTTCGAAACCTGCGGCCTGTCAACATTGGAAGCAGCTGTGATGGGTTGCCAGGTAGTGATCACCGAAAAAGGATATACCCGCGAATATTTTGAAAATGAAGCGGCTTATTGCGATCCGGCATCGCCTCAAAGTATTTTAGCGGCCGTAGAAAAAGCAGCGTCATCGCCTCTGTCAAATGCACTCCGGCAAAAAATATTAGCTCAATACACCTGGCAACACGCGGCCTCGCAAACAGCAGCTGCTTATAAACACGTATTACAACAATGACATTACGAATAGGCATATTAGGTACCAGAGGCATACCCAACCATTACGGAGGATTTGAACAATTTGCCGAATACCTGTCAACCGGGCTGGTATCAAAAGGGCATGAGGTTTTTGTATATAATTCTCATAACCATCCTTACCATAGTAATACCTGGAAAGATGTTCAGCTTATTCATTGTTACGATCCGGAATACCAGCTGGGCAGCTTTGGGCAATTCATTTACGATTTCAATTGTATCATTGATGCCCGCCGAAGGAACTTTGATGTGATCCTGATGCTGGGCTTTACCAGCAGTTCGGCCTGGGGCTGGTTCTATCCTGAACAAAGCACCCTGATCTTTAACATGGATGGACTGGAATGGAAGCGGACCAAATATTCAAAGCCGGTTCAAAAATTTTTGTTACTGGCCGAGAAACTGGCTGTACGGTTCAGCCACTATTATATTGCCGACTCGGTTGTTATTCAATCATACCTGAAAAGCAAATATGCCATTGCCAGTGAGCATATACCCTATGGCGCAGAAATACATTGTAATGAAGATGAGCACCTGTTACAGGAATATGGGGTAACAAAGCATGACTATTTTATACTCATGGCGCGTATGGCCGCTGAAAACAATATCGAAATGATTTTGGATGGTTTTCATGCCAGCAATAGCAGTAAGAAATTCCTGGTAGTAGGTTCTGTTGACAATAAAACCGGCCGGCACCTGGTGCAGAAATTCAAAAATGATGAACGAATAATATTCACCGGTGGCATTTATAATCATCCGCAAAAAATTCATTCCCTTAAAATATACTCGACCCTGTATTTTCATGGCCATAGTGTTGGCGGCACCAACCCCTCGCTGCTGGAAGCCATGGCCAGCCGCTCACTGATAGCGGCCCATGACAATCTGTTCAACCGCGCCGTTTTGCAACAGGATGCCTTTTATTTTGCTTCTCCGAATGAAGTAAGAGAGATCATTGAAAACACCCACCGTAATGGACGGGAAATGGTGATGATCAATAATAACCTTCAAAAAATACAGGAACAGTTTAGCTGGGAAAATGTGATCAAGAAGTATGAAGATTTTATACAACGCTGTGTATTGGAAAAAATGACCCGGTCATTGAAAAGTGATCCTTCCATTAAAGTGGAGGGCTCCAGGTCCTAAGATTCAGTTACAGGTTAGCAGTTGCCAGTTTCAGGGAATCCGGTTCATGTTTCTTGTTTATGATTTTGACTGCCGGTCCCGGATTTCACATTTGCCGTTTCACGTTTGCCGTTTGCCTTTTCACGTTATCGTACTCAAGGAACACATTCGTAAAAGCGATTATCCAGATAACATATTCCGCCACATTTGTAATAAAGCTACCCGTAAACTGGTAAATAAAAATAAAGGTGAATAACAGCAAGCGGTAATAATTCCGCCAAACCCGTGTATAAACAAAAAAGAAACATTCGGTCAGTATCCGCACTATAAACCCAAACCAGCCAAAGACAGCAAGCGTTTCAGCCGCTGCATTAGGAATAGCTACCCGCGTAGTATTATATCCATACCCATAATAATCACGGATCAGGTCAAAGCCAAGTATTTTAATCTGGCCCGGACCAATGCCCCACACATAACTTTTTTGGGCCAGCAATTGATCGGCCAGCCAAAAAGCTTCAAAGGTTCTCCCTTTACCCGACGGGTCCTTACCGGAAACTACATTGCCGATCCTGACAAAAATGATATTGTCGGGAAAGAAAACCAAACTTACAAACAGGGCAGTCACCCCCACCAGTGCTGCAAAACCCAGTAAATTCATGACCCGCTTGTTGCGAAGTAACCTTTTGAAATGAACAGCGAATATTACCACCATTGCCATTACGATGGCGCTGATCACCCCTAAAGAAAAGGACAGCACCAACGGCAGCAATATCATCACCAGCAGCAACCAACCATTAATAGTATTCCGGTAAGAAACTAATTGCAGCAGGAAGTAGAAAAACAACGGCGTAAACAACAAGGCATAATAAGAGGGTTCATAGGTTAGCAAACTCAACCTTCTGAAATCCTTCACGCCGGTTGTCAGAAATTGTTTCATCCACAGGATATGATCATACGGTGTAAAGAACAGCGGTATCGCAATCAGGCAACAAATAAAATTTATGATCAGCAGTACCTTGAAAATTTCTTCAGGATGATGGCATTTTATAAAGAAAGTATAGGCCGCCTGGCAGAAAACATACACCAGGGTCATATTCAGCAGGGAGATAAAATAACTTTTTGTATCAACACCTATGCTCAGGTGAATCAACACTATTGGCGTAACAGCCAGCAGAAACGGCCACAGCACCTCCTGCCTGCGGGTAACAATCACCCATATATACAAAAACGGACTTAAAAGCGCTGTAAAGGTTAATCCAAATGGCAATCCGAGTGAATTAATAAAAAAGTAGATAAAAGCAACCGGAAAGTATTTATTAATTCGCATGCCTTTCAAATGTATATTTAAAGTGCCCTGGCGGTGAGAAAACCGGCCAGTTTATTTTTATAAAGTTCACGGTTAAAGTCAACCGTAATAAATAGTTCGGTCAGCAAAAGACTAATGGCAGTACCAACCGGGCCCCAAAGTTGTACCAGCAACAGGTTACAGATCACATTTATGATGGCTCCCCCCGTTAATACACGCAGGAAATTTTTCTTTTTATTAAATGCCATCAATAACTGGCTTGCTGGAATATGCAAACAAACGATAACAGGCCCAAGGCATAACAACCGAAGCAGCAAAACCGCAGTCTCGTTTTCATGGCCCAGAAAAAAAGAGATAATAATAGAAGAGAAGCTAAACAACAAGGTGCAGGCCAGCAGTACCAACAGTAGAAATGGCACATACACCGATCTGAAAAAGCTACGGGCAGACGCCTCCCCTTTTTGCACCAATTGGCACAGCGGCGGATAAATTACCTGGGAGAACATAACCGGTATTTGCCGGGTGGCCAGGAATATTTTTTCGGCAACGCTGTAGTAGCCTGCCACCAGGTCATTGGTAAATAACCGCAATATGAACACATTGATGGTCAAAAAAGTGTTTATTGAAATATTAGAAAGCATTACAGACCAGCCTTCTTTCAACTCATGCAATATATCGCTCCACATGGGGCGTATTACCGGCAATTTAAATTGCCGTATGGCTTTAATAATGCTTAACACACCCGCCACCAGGCTTCCCACCCCCATAAACATAATAAAGAACCGGTTATCTGATGTATGCCTGATAAATGCAAAAACCAATGCAACAAACAGCAGGCGGGCCAGCAAGGTATAAATGGTTATGTATTTCATTTTTTCCATGCCCTGGAAAAACCAGCTCACCAATAACGACTGCCCAATCACATAGGTAAATCCAAACAAATACAGCTGAAAATGAGGTTTAAAAAAAGGCACAAGAGTAATAAGCAACATCAACACACCAAACAATGCGATGCAGATAACCATTTTGGCAGCCAGTACAGTAAAAAATAATCTGGCATTCTCAGCAACCTTATCCCTTTGCAAGGCAAGGGCGCGCGTAGCGGTTAAATTAAATCCATACTCGGTAACAGTACAAAAGGTAAGCATAACTGCCTGGGCAACTGCAACAACGCCATAACCATCCGCCCCTATTTTTTTTATAACGAAAGGCATCACCAATACCGGCAGCAAAAAATTGGTTCCCTGCAAAATGCCCAACGCCATAAAATTCGAAAATATCCGGTTGCGTCTGCTGGTGCTTTCCATATTGTTTGATTCTGAAAAATAGTAAATGTCAAATTATAACAATTAACGCAACCATCACCTATAATTTTCCGTAATCGCTAGTAATGAAACAGGTTAAACTGGTACAACAGCCCACAGATGAACTGGACGTAACGGACATTTTTAAAAATGCCCTTCATTTCTTTAGCCATTACGGTAAACTATTGCTTGTAGTTGCTTTGGTGGGTACCATGCTGGGAGCACTCCGGTTCTGGCAAACGCCCAATATGTATTCTTCTTCCATGGTATTGAAGCCAATCATGCTAAGCGATCCTGAACAGATTGCATTGATCGAAAACTGGTCCACCCTGTTAAAGAAAAAAGAATGGCCTGAATTGGCGAAGCAATTCCATGTAGATGCAAACCTGTTTAAAAAAGTAAGATCCATTAAAACAGAAGAATTACAAAAATCCTTCGCGCCTAACAATTTCACTGCCTTTACGCTCACCGTGCTGGTAACCGATACAGCCATTCTGCGACCTTTGCAAAAAGGAATTGAATTTGCACTTGACAACAGTGAGTATATTAAAGACAAACTGATTTACCGGAAAAACATACTGCTATCAATGATACAAACAGTGCAGCAGGAAATTAAACACCTCTACAATCTGCAAACCGTTATTGAAAGCAGTCTGCAACAAAATAACAATGGAGGCCGGTTCCTGGTGAGTGTTTCTGATATCAGCGGACAGATAGCCGATCTACAGGAAAAGAAACTCAACTATGAAGAAAGTCTTTCCTTTACATCGGCAGTGCAAGTGTTACAAAACCTTTATACCCCTTCCAAACCAACCTACCCGCAATTATTTAAGCAATTGATGTTGGGTTTCGCCGGCGGACTATTCCTGGGCTGCGCCATTGCGTTTTATTTGTACATAAGGCGTAAAGTGTAAGCTGACCGGTAACCGTATACTTTATACACCACGCATGACTGAAAAAAACAACCTGATCAATAACCTGCTTTACCTGTTTTACCTGGTCTTTCTGGTAAGTGTGGCGGGTGCCTTCAGGGCCATCAGCAGCATCGCGATCGGATTAATTCTTATAACGGGCTTCCTTAAAAACAAAACAGACACCGGTTCCTGGTTTAATATCGGTTTACGAAACAGGTACCTGGCTGCCTGTAGCCTGTTCTTTTTACTGCAACTAATTCCCCTTGTATATACCAGTAATTTTATTGAAAGCTGGAAACATGTTCAGGTTAAAAGTGCTTTACTATTTATTCCTCTTTGTTTTTATAACTGCAGTTACGTCAATAAAGCCAGGTTTCATTCCTTAATGACAGCCTATATTTATGCACTGGTTGTTTTGCTGACCTGGTGTTTAGCTACTGCATTTATCAACTATTATTTTCATGCACCTATAACTGTATTTTTTTATCATCAGCTGGTTAGCGATCTGGGGCATCATGCCGTACAGTTTTCGATACTCATTTTTGCCGGCATAATATTCCTGTTGCATATAGCTACTCAGGGTCGGTATTTGGTTAACAGGGCCATACATTTTTTGCTCACAGCATATCTCACCGGCGGCATTCTGTTATTGTCATCCAAACTGGTCATCATTTTTTTGTTGGGCTACCTGGTTTATTACCTGTTCATCTCACTTCAAAAAAATGTAAATACGCGATGGGCCATTACTGTAGTGGCCGTTACCGGCATGTTGTTCAGCAGTATTATACTATTTACACAAAATCCTGTAAGCCGCCGGTTTAATGATATTATGCACGGAAATATTGGTATCATACAACAGCCATCCTTTGGTCCGGCGTATTATTTCAATGGGGTTCAATTCCGTTTACTGCAATGGCGTTTTGTAAAAGAGATCATGCAGGAAAATAAGGCATGGCTTTGGGGTGTATTACCAGCCAATGCACAAACCTTGCTGAACCAGAAATATTTGTCTACCCATATGTATACCGGCGAACCGGGAAGCACCGATCATGGTTTTTTAGGATACAATACCCATAACCAGTTTCTGGAAGCGTTATTACAAACAGGGATTATTGGTTTAATTTGTTTTATGGTTATCTGTTTTGAAATGATCTACCTGGCTGTTAAACAAAAAAGCAGGTTACTATCAGCCCTCGTAATATTGTTGATCGCTTACTCCTTTAGCGAATCGATTTTTGAAACCCAGTATGGGTTAATACTTTTTACCTTTTTTCCATTATTCTTTTATTTTGGACAGGGAGAAGGTAAGGGCGGGAAGGGGCAACAAACACAACCTGTTGTATTATAAAACAGCTCTTTAGAAATACCACAGGACAGCAGGGCAAGAACCTGCATAACTAGCTATAAAACAATATGTTACAAATTACCACATCAATTAGAAACCAAACTATGCCCCAGCGTTTTTTCAGCCTTTACAAACGTATTTGAAAGTATTTTGCGTAACACGATTTCAACTTTCCATATCACGAAATGTCTTCTCCGTGATACGATTTTGACTTTTCGTATCACGAAATGTGTTTTGCGTGATACGAAATTGACTTTCAGTGTCACGAAATGTGGTTTGCGTGATACGATTTTAATTTTCCGTATCACGAAATGTGGTTTGCGTGATACGATTTTGACTTTCCGTATCACGAAATGTGGTTTCCGTGATACGATTTTGACTTTCCGTGTCACGAAATGTGGTTCCCGTGATACGATTTTGACTTTCCGTGTCACGAAATGTGGTTTCCGTGATACGGTTTTGACTTTTCGTATCACGAATTGTGTTTTGCGTGATACAGAATTGACTTTTCGTATCACAAAATGTGTTTTGCGTGATACAGATTTTACTTTTCGTATCACGGAATTTGTTTTGCGTGATACGGAATTGACTTTCCATTTAATTGGGTCTATTCATAAAGCATTGCAAATCAACCAAACTCACGAATTTCGGGGTAAGCCCCCTATAAATACCCATAAATTTCCTATAACTTCCGACTTGCCATTAAAAACTAACCCTCAAAAATTATTTTTATCCCATTTTTAATTAGAAACCATACCCTAATAATTATTTTCACCCTGTTTTTAGTTAAAAACGATGATGCGCTGCCAGGCCGTCCCAATTTTTAGTTCCTGGTACTTACTTCCCAAATCCTAATCCCTAATTCTCAATTCCTCCTCCCCTTCATTGCACTTTTCCCGGTTTTCCCTGCATTCTTCCCTGACAGCAAGGCCATTATGGTAGTTTTCTATAAATTGTAGGGTATTTCCCTGCCTTTGAAAAACATTCATGACAATTAACTGTTAAATGCACTTATGAAGATTTTATTGACGTATCTCAAACCTTATAAATGGCTGGTGGTCTTAACGCTTTTTCTGGCCGCTATAAATACCGCCTTTTCTTTATGCGATCCCATTATCTTAGGCAAGCTTGTAAGGCTTGCCGGGAATTATTTAAATACACCGAAAGATAAAAGACCCGGCTCGGAATTCTTTACAGCAACAACCCCCTATTACGGAGTGCTGTGGCTGCTATTAGCATCCGTTGGAGTGGCCATGGTGAGCCGGATCGCGAAGAATTTCCAGGACTATTTCTTAAATGTGATCATTCAAAAGTTTGGCGCCAAAGTATTTACCGATGGGTTGAAACATGCCATGCGCCTGCCCTACCAGGAGTTTGAAGACCAGCGCAGCGGTGAAACCCTGAGCGTGCTCACTAAAGTGAGGGCTGATACCGAGAAGTTCATGAATTATTTTATCAATATCATGTTTGGAGTACTGGTAAGCGTAACCTTTGTTATGGCCTATGCCTCCATATGGATCAGCGGGTATATTGCCCTAGCCTATTGTGTTGGCATTTTACTGCTCACCATGATCACCAACCTGCTTAGTAAAAAAGTAAAAAGCATTCAGAAGAATATTGTATCACAAACTACCGCACTGGCCGGCGCCACCACAGAATCGTTGCGCAATATTGAACTGGTAAAAAGTCTGGGTCTCACTACCCAGGAAGTAAGCAGACTGAATAAGAATACTTATAAAATTCTGGGGCTTGAGCTGACCAAGGTAAAACGCATTCGCAGTATCAACTTTGTACAGGGAACGTTTGTAAACACCTTGCGCCAGGTGATCTTTTTCATATTAATGTACCTGATCTTCCAGGATAAAATGGATTTCGGTCAACTGGTAACCATGCAGATCTTCTCTTTCTTTGTATTTGGACCGCTACAGGAAATCAGCAATGTCATTGTTTCTTATCGCGAAGCAGAAGCATCGTTGAACAATTTCCATAACCTGATGAAAAAAGCGCCTGAACGCCAACCCGAACACCCCAAACATCTCGGTGATATTCAAACGCTCGATTTCCAGTCGGTTGTTTTTAAACACCAAACGGCCCAGCAACGTGCCATTGATGACATTGGCTTTTCGGTAAAGACCGGCGAAACCATTGCGTTTGTTGGTCCTTCCGGCTCCGGTAAATCTACATTAATGAAGCTGCTTGTAGGATTGTATCGCCCGCAGGAAGGTAAAATTTTATATAACGGTATCGATGAAACCGACATCAACTTTGAAGACCTGCGCAACCAGATTGGTTTTGTAACCCAGGACACGCAATTGTTCTCTGGTACTATCAAGGAAAACCTGATG
>DASUVL010000444.1:0-4155 GCA_036379015.1 Niastella sp. | reverse complement strand
GGTTCTTTCCAGTTCAGCATCAGCCATCTGGCTGGCCATGGTTCGTTTCCAGATCAACTCATACAGGCGGCGGCCATCGGCATCTTCAATCGTGCTGCTATCCATATAGGTAGGCCTTATGGCTTCGTGCGCTTCCTGTGCCGATTCGTTCTTATTCTTGAATTTTCGGGGTTGGTAATAATTATTACCATACTGACCGGTGATCTGTTTGCGGATTTCATCAAGGGCGGTATCGCTCAGGTTCACACTGTCGGTACGCATGTAGGTTATTTTACCGCTTTCGTACAGTCCCTGCGCTATCTGCATGGTGCGCTTAACGCCATAGCCCAGTTTGCGCGACGCTTCCTGTTGCAGGGTAGAAGTGGTAAAAGGAGCCGCCGGTGATTTTTTGGCAGGCTTAACCTGAATATCATTTACCTTATATTTTGCAGCAATACAGCTTTGCAGAAAATGTTCTGCATCGTTTACTGTGTCATATTTTTTGCCTTCGGCAACAAAGGTTACACTTTTACCGGTTATATCAGGGGTGGTAAAAAGCGCTTCAATTTTAAAGGTGCTGGTAGCAGTGAAGGCATTGATCTCCCGTTCGCGTTCTGCGATCAGGCGTACGGCCACACTTTGTACCCGGCCTGCGCTCAGGTTATTCCTGGTGCTTATTTTACGCCATAATACCGGGCTCAGCTCAAAACCCACGATCCTGTCCAGTATCCGGCGGGCCTGCTGGGCGTTTACCAGGTTCATATCCAGGAAACGGGGATTGGTTACCGCTTTTTGTATAGCAGGCTTTGTAATTTCGTGGAAAACAATGCGTTTGGTAGTTGCGGGGTCAAGGCCAAGCACCTCGCACAAATGCCAGCTGATGGCTTCTCCTTCACGGTCCTCATCCGTTGCGAGCCAAACTTCGTCAGATTTTTTTGCGAGACTTTTTAATTCCCTAACCACTTTTTCCTTTTCGTCGGGAACCTTGTATCTGGGTTTGTAGCCATTTTTTATATCAATACCCATTTCTTCCTTTTCCAGGTCACGGATATGTCCATAACAACTCTTAACCTCGAAATCTTTCCCCAGGATCTTTTCGATGGTCTTGGCTTTAGCAGGAGACTCTACGATCAATAAATTCTTCGCCATAGGTTCTAATAAATGGTTTTATGCGCTTTTTTACAACCATCTGCCTTTGATTGTAAAATGGTTGAATAACCGGTTCAACCGGGTTAACAACTAGCTATTTCATTCAAATTCAATGTAAATTATGATTGAATTTTTGCATCACTGGTGGCAGAAATGGAATGTTGCTGGCGTGCAAGTTTAATGTATAACTACGAAAACAACAAATTGGTACTTAACCGGTAAAAGTGTACCATGCCGAAATGTCGGTTATTTTTTATCTTTAAAGGCAGTCAGATAAGGTGGTCAGCAGGTTGTTATCCCAATATTTTGTAAGTGAAAACCTGTATAGATAAGCATAATAAAAATATAATGCCGTGGATTTTATGACAGAATGCGCGGTTGTCTGTTAAAAAAATTAACTTCAGTCATTTCTTTTAAAGTTGACCAACCAATACAAAATATTTCCGCTTGGTGATGCTGCCGCTACTATAGACATGGGCAATTCTATCAGTGAGTCATTGAATCAAAAAGCATTGGCTATGCAACAATGGTTGCTGGCCCAGCCGTTTGAAGGGTTGAAGGATTGTCTGGTGGCCTATAGTTCATTAACGGTGTTGTATAATCCGGTTATCATTAAGAAATATTATCATCCGGCGAATACAGTATTTGCCTGGGTTGCTGACCGGTTGCAACAGGCATTTGATAAAGCAGTTCAAACAAAACAGGAAGTTAAGGAGGTTATCAGGATCCCGGTTTGTTATGAGGAACCGTATGCAACGGACCTGGTTTCGCTGGCTCAACAAAAGGAGCTGACCCCGCAAGATGTGGTGAACCTCCATACCTCTTCTATTTATAATGTATACATGATCGGGTTTTTGCCTGGCTTTTCCTATATGGGAGCAGTAAACGATAGAATTGCAGCACCACGAAAACCACACCCCACTGCGGTTATGGCCGGAAGCGTTGGAATCGCCGGCTCACAAACGGGGATATATCCTTTAAATTGTCCCGGTGGCTGGCAGATCGTAGGCCGAACTCCACTAAAACTATTTGATCCCTTTGTGCCCGAACCGGTGAAATTACAGACTGGTGACCGGGTTCAATTTTACGCGATAACTAAACACGAGTTTGATGAATACAGCTCCTAGTTGATAAGTTGATAGGGTTGATAAGTTGATAAGTTAACAGGCTGAATGGCCAACGTCACCCACCTCCACTGAAGGGGCCCGGGGGAGGCCGAAACCGGTAACCAGGAACTCAAAACTTTGAACAGAGAACTAAAGAAGATGTCATTAACTATTATTAAACCCGGGTTACTCGACACGTTACAGGATCTGGGTCGTACAGGATACAGCCGGCTGGGAATTAATCCCGGTGGTGTTATGGATCGCTACGCCGCCCAGTTGGCCAATATGCTGGTAGGTAATGATACGCTGGAAGCCGTTATAGAAATTCATTTTCCCGGCGCTCAGTTCCTGTTCGAGCAAAATACCCTGATCAGTGTTACGGGCGCCGACTTTACTGCCATGCTCAACGATGAGCCTGTTCCGTTATGGCATCCCATTGTGGTGCGAAAAAATGCCGTGCTGCATTTTCCCAAACTACAACATGGCAGCCGGTGTTACCTGGCCGTGCATGGCGGTTTTTGTGTGAACAAATGGCTCAATAGTTACAGTACGCATCTGAAGGCTGCTGCCGGTGGTTTTCATGGCCGCAAACTGGAAAAGGGCGATGAAATACCTTTTAAAGAAAGCAACATTTATTTTGCCGGGCTGTTAAAACCCGGAAAAGAGTTTGAAGTGTTGAAATGGAAAGTAGATACCGGAAATACATACCTGCGTCCGCATGAGATATACATTATTAAAGGAAACGAATGGGACCAGCTGACGAGCCAGTCGCAAAAGGATATGCTGGAGGATAATTTTACCATTCACCCGTTTTCAGACCGCATGGGATACCAGTTAAAAGGCGTTGACCTGCAACGTGAGCAGGAAACTGAATTGGTTTCTTCAGGTGTTAGTTTTGGTACTATACAATTATTGCCCGACGGACAACTGATTGTACTGATGGCCGATCACCAAACGACCGGGGGATATCCTCGTATAGGCCATGTGATCTCTGCCCATTTACCCAAGCTGGCCCAATTACGTCCGAGCGACTGCATTCATTTCGAAATAAAAGATATTGCTACTGCAGAAAACCTGCTGATTGCTCAACAGCAGGAATTAAATATTTTGCAACGCGCCTGCCTCGAGCGCCTGAATCAAGTAGTATGTTAAGTATAGATATTAATTGCGATATGGGGGAGAGCACCCACCTGTGGCCTTACCATATTGAAAAAGACCGGTTGTTATTGTCGTATGTAAGCAGTATTAACCTGGCCTGTGGTTATCATGCCGGTGATGCACGTACTATGCATGAACTGGCTGCTGCAGCCATTACGGCCGGAGTGGCCATTGGCGCCCATCCGGGATTTGCCGACCGGGATAATTTCGGGCGGACTAATATGAGTTTGCCACCGGAAGCCATCTATGACCTGGTTTTATATCAGCTAGGTGCTCTGGATGCATTTTTAAAAATAATGAACACCCGTCTGCATCATGTAAAACCGCATGGTGCATTATATAATATGGCGGCAAAGGATGATGTAATGGCCGAAGCTATTTGTAAAGCGATAAAAGATTATGACAGCCAGTTGTTGTTGTATGGTTTATCGGGTAGTAAACTGATCGATGCGGCAAAGGCCATGGGGCTTACAGCTTACAGTGAAGTATTTGCCGATCGCACTTACCAGGATGATGGCCATCTTACGCCCCGTACATATGCCAATGCGTTGATAGAAGATACGCACCAATCATTGCAACAGGTGCTGCAGATGGTTACCCGGCGTACAGTTACCAGCGTGAGTGGGAAAGAAGTGCCTATTGTGGCTGATACTGTTTGTGTTCATGGGGATGGAGAGCGGGCGGTGGAGATCGCTAAGGAGATCAAGGAGGCATTGGAGTTGAATGGAGTGGAAGTTGGAATTAATAGGTAACTTTTGAATAT
>DASUVL010000443.1:0-7209 GCA_036379015.1 Niastella sp. | reverse complement strand
AATCATTCATCACCTTATCGCGCTGCTGCTGCGTTAAATCGCCGTGCAAAGCGTCAATATCGTATCCTTCGCGGGTTAACTTCTCGGCAATATCCTGGGCATCGGCTTTCGTACGCGTAAAAATGATACCGTAGATGCCAGGGTTAAAATCGATCAACCTTTTCAGCGCTTCATACCGGTGCTGGGCGCTGGTAATGAAATACTGGTGATCGATATTCTTGTTGGCGGAATTCATTTTACCAACAGTCACTTCCACCGGGTCTTTCATGTAGCGCTTGCTCACCCGTTTAATTTCAGGAGGCATAGTAGCGCTGAACAACCAGGTGCTTTCGCGTTTGGGCGTGTTCTGCAAAATGAATTCAATATCTTCCTGGAAACCCATGTTCAGCATTTCATCGGCTTCATCAAGCACTACATACTTGATCTGTTCCAGGTCAATGGCCTTGCGTTCTATCAGGTCGATCAAACGGCCCGGTGTGGCTACTACGATCTGCACACCTCTTCTCAATTCACGAATCTGTTGGCCTATCGGCGTACCGCCATATACGGCTACCACAAACATCCCGGGTATAAACTTTTTGAACAACTCTATTTCATTCACGATCTGCATACACAATTCCCGTGTAGGACAAACCACTAAAGCTTGTGGATGCTTTTGATCAATATTTACCACCTGTAACAGAGGTAATCCAAAGGCTGCCGTTTTTCCGGTACCCGTTTGTGCTAAACCCACCAGATCCTTGGTTCCACTCAACAGCACAGGAATGGCTTTTTCCTGTATCGGTGTGGGGTTAGTAAATCCTAAAGCATTGGTAGCCTGTATCAGCCGTTCATCCAAACCCAATGCATCAAATGTAATCATAGTCAGAAAATTTGGCGCAAAGGTACTGTTATTATGGCCGTTGACCTAATTAATCCTGTTCAAAGAGCAATTTGATTATATCCTGTATAGCAGGCCTTTTATCGACCATCTGATACCCCTTGTCTATTCAACATTTATTAACAAAAACCAGCCGGGTAAAAGCTTCTGGCAACAGCAATTCTGTACCTCATTTCAGCAAGCCGCTTATCGGAATTTTACGATCCCAAACCGCTGTCCCCACTAGTCGGGACACGCCATCGCGGCAACTAATGCTTAGAACTTAAAAACTAAAAATTAAGAACTGATCCTTCCCCCTTTAGGGGGTTAGGGGGTTACTTCAATATTCTTGTTATCTTATTCGCCTGCTCTATCAGCTCCTGCAGGTAGGTATAATTTTCCTTCTCCAAACAGGCTTTAAACTTGCGTAATTGACTGATGTGCTCATTCAAAACATCCAGCACGTTCTCGCGGTTCTGTTTGAAAATAGGCACCCACATGGCCGGATTACTTTTTGCCAATCGTACCGTGCTTTCAAAACCACCACCGGCCAGTTCAAAAATGGCATTTTCTTCTTTTTCCTTTTCCAGTACCGTATTGGCCAGCGCAAACGAAGTTATGTGTGAAATATGGCTCACATAAGCAGCATGCATATCATGGCTATCGGCATCCATATATACCAGGTTCATACCCAACTGACGATAAACTTCTTCAACCAGGGTAACAGCAGCGGCATCACTTTTTTCCTTTTCACAGATCACACAGCTACGGCCGACAAATGCATTCCGCACAGCTGCTTCCGGACCACTGTACTCCGTTCCCCACATGGGATGGGTAGCTACAAAACGATGGCGCATGGGGTGATTGGCCAACGCTGTACACAACGCATGTTTGGTACTGCCCGCATCGGCTACGATCTGTTTATCGGTCACCATATCCATCACCTGTTGCATAACACCAATGGTGGCGTCAACCGGAATGGCCACATATATGAGATCGGCTTGCTTCACCGCTTCTTCCAGGGGCAGCGCTTCATCTATCAAACCAAGTTCTATGGCTTTTTTGGCGCTGGCTTCTGTACGGCTTACCCCTATCACTTTTTTAACCAGTGCCCGCTCTTTTAAAGCCAGGCTAAAGGAACCGCTGATTAATCCCACGCCAACTATGGTAACGGTATTGAACATAGTCTATTTATCTTTTAATGCTGGTAAAAATGCTTTTATCCGTTTAATACTTTCTGCAAACCTTTCTTCGGCACTGCACAGGCTAACCCGTATATAACCATCACCGGCTTTACCAAAGATGCCGCCGGGCGTTATAAACACACCGGTATTATACAGCACTTCATCACTAAGCTCATAACCGGTTTTATATGACGCAGGGATCTTTGCCCATACAAACATACCAGCCTGGCTTTTATCATACACACATTGCAACAGATCGAGCAATTCAAATACTTTTTCCCGGCGCTTTTTGTATATAGCGTTCACATCTTCGTACCAGCTTTTTGGTAATTGCAAGGCCCTGGCAGCTGCTAATTGCGCAGGCAGGAACATACCGCTATCCATATTGCTTTTAAAGCGCAACACTTCGTCAATACGCTCTTTGGCGCCGCTTAACACCCCTACCCGCCAACCGGCCATATTGTGCGATTTACTAAGCGAATTCAATTCAATAGCCACTTCTTTCGCACCCGGTACTTTCAGCAAACTGCTTGGGTTGTCGTTGAGAATAAAGCTGTATGGATTATCGTGGCAAATAAGAATGTTATGCTTTTTCCCAAACGCCACTATCTTTTCAAACAGGTGGGCAGATGGTAACTGACCCGTAGGCATTTGCGGGTAGTTGATCCACATGAGCTTAAAGACGCCACCGGAAGCTACCTGCTTTTCCAATGCTTCAAAATCAGGCTCCCAGTTATTTTCTTCTGTAAGATCGTAATCAACACAGTCGCCGCCGGCCAGTTTCACCGCGCTTCGGTAAGTTGGGTAACCGGGGTTAGGCACCAGCACTTTATCACCTGCATTCAAATACGTCATGCAGATGTGCATGATCCCTTCTTTACTGCCTAACAAGGGCAAAATCTCAGTATCGGCATTCAGCTCAACATCATACCATTTTTTGTACCAGTCGCTGATGGCCTTACGTAAAACCGGCGACCCTTTATAACTCTGATAAGCATGTACATTGGGTTTGGCGCTTTCTTCCTGCAGGGTTTTAACCACATCGGCATGTGGCGGCAGATCGGGACTGCCAATGCCGAGGTTGATAACGTTCTTACCCTGTTTGTTCAACTCATCAATCTCCCGCAGCTTTTGCGAAAAATAATATTCGCCAATTCCTTCTAATCGTTTTGATGTTTGCATATCGTTTTGTTCGTGAATGGTGAATGGTCAATGGTGAATGATCCCTGTAATTCCTGTCTCATGCATTTCTTCGATCTCTTCTTCCTTCTTACATCCTACTTCTTACTTCCTATTCTTTAATTGCCTGCTGTCTTTCCGTTTTTATACACCCCATACACTTTCAGTTCCTGGGTGATCGGCTGCATACTTTCAATAACCTGGTTAAACTGGTCTAAGGTGTCAAATTCCATATCGGCATGAAAACTATATTGCCAGTCGCTGCCCGGAATAGGAAAGCTTTGCAGTTTGCTCAGGTTGATGCCTCCTTCGGCAATGCGGGTTAATACCCGGGCCAGGCTGCCGCGTGAATGATCGGTATGAAAATTCACCGATGCTTTATCGGCATCTATAACCGGTTGCGCCACTTCTTCGGGTTGCAATACCAGGAACCGGGTATAGTTATTTTTCATTGTATGAATATTGGGAGCAATAACTTCCAGGCTGAACAGATCGGCGGCCAGTTTGCTGGCTATAGCAGCGATGTGCTTGCTGCGGTGTTGCTGAACGTGCTTAGCGCTTAAGGCTGTATCTTCTGTCTCTACCAGTTTCCAGTTGTATTTGTCAAGGAATTCAAGGCACTGCTGAATGGCCATGTGATGAGAGTGTACTTCGCGTATATCTTCGAGTTGTACCCCGGGATTAACTAACAGTTGTTGTTTAATAGGCAGGTAAATTTCTCCTATGATCTTCAGGCTACTTTTTTGCAACAGGTTGTAGTTGGGTAGAATGCTGCCGGCGATGGAATTTTCAATAGCCATAACACCGCCATGACTATCCTTTTTGTTGCTGGCAATTTTGATCACTTCGCGAAAGGTGGCACAGGGGATCACTTCTACATTTTTTCCGAAGAACTGCCGGGCTGCTACCTGGTGAAAACTGCCTTCGTACCCCTGGATAGAAACCTTAATACCCGTGCCCTGCATACCGTTTGATCCTGGCGTTGCATCGGTAATCTCCTGTTGTTGTTTTCGGTCGACCATAGATTATTTTTTATGCTTTCCCCAATGAATGGGAGTTTGATAAAGCAAAAAAAAGTCCCGGCGTTTCTGCCGGGACTTCTTATGTTGATCTTTTTGTATTCTTATTTTGTTGTCAACAAAAGCATTCCCGGCCTACTTGTAAAGTAGAAGTAAAAATAAAAATAAAAGAAACCGTATGCTTTTGCGATGTTCATTAGGTCAAAAATAATAACTAATTAGTTATGGTCAAACTTTTTTCCGGAATATTTACCTCTTTCAAATGTCCTTTTTACACCTAAAACCCTTTCTCAGCCTGCATTTCAGCGTTTTAAAAAACCGCTTTCCAACCTCACTCATTCCAGTCTTTTCAGTATTTGTTCATCGATCTTTTTGAATAAATGGAAGGGTCTGTAGGTTCGCCAGTTGTCGAGCTCCATCAGTTCGATGTAGCGATTAAGCCGGGCCCGTTTAAAATCGTACTGCGTTTGTTCAGGCATGTTTAAAATGACGATCCAGCCGTCTTCCTCGGTCACTTCGTCAAACCATTCCTGGTAATAATCCTTATCACCGCTATGAAAGTTCAGTACATTTTCAGCTATGAATATGAACTTGGTAATACCCAGGTAAAGAAAGTGATCGATCACCTCCCGCTTTAATTCCATGATATCATTTTCGATCGCATCATTCCATTCGCCTATCAGTTCTATGATCGCATATTTCTCTTCATAATCGGCCAGTAAAATTTTCAGGTACATCGTACGCGAACCAAAATCATCCCATTGGGGATGGATATAATAATTGTAAACAGCTTGTGAATACGTAAATTCAGAATACACCCTTCCGAAAAACGGTGACCGTTCGTCCTGCTCACTGATGTAAATGTGACGCCAATTATAAAATGGTTCTATTTCATGCATATTCCATTATTGTCATCCCTGCTCTCTAAAAATTATGCCACGAAGGCTTTATAAAATGAAAAAAAGGCTGTAGCAATTTACAGCCTTCACAATACCGTTTCCAAATATTTTTTATTGTATTATTCTACGATCAGCTTATCGGTAAAAACCGCTTTTTTACTATTACTTAACACTTTTACCATATAAGGCCCTTTCGCCAATCCATTGTTAACAGCCACCGGCACAACCTGTCCGCCAGTACCTATCTGCACTATTTTTTCCGAAATCGTTTTGCCTGCGAGGTCAAGTAACTGGATGGTATAACGGCCGGATTCCTTACTATTAAAACTTACATATACCTGGTTGGTAGCAACCGGGTTAGGATACATCGCAATTTTATCATTGCGTATGATAGCCCTGTTTATTAATGGCGTGGTTGATTTATCATTGGGAAAAGCCAGGTTGCCATTGGCCAGGTCAGAAGCGTTGAACACCGTGCCTTTAATATCTATACGCGTAGCCTGCCAGGAATGCATATCTACTTTGTAATAGCCTTCTGCAGTATTGGCACTGCTTACAACTAATTGGGCATCGTTATCTACTACGGCGCCATTGGTAGTGAAGGTTGCAGGCAGGCCCTGTATTTCGGCCACCCAGGTTGCCACTTTACTTTGAATATTCACTTTGAACACTTGGCGGTATGCTGAAATTAAATACAGGTTACCGGCAGCATCGGCAATCATATCGCCACCCCAGCCGGTTGTTTTTGAATGAACAGATTTTTCTCCATTGGCAGCATCATCGTGTAAAGCGCCCAGATCTGTTATAACTGCTTTACGACCTGTGGTGAAACGCATGAGGTGGTTGGCATCATTGCTTAAAGCATAGCCATCCCCATCAGCAGCTATAACCATACGGGTAATATGATTGGCCTCGTTGTTCAGGTCAGTAACCGGCGTGAATGATTCGTTCTCGAAATAATAAATTTTAGGCGCTTTTTCATCCAGGTCAATATACCGCAGTTGGTTCATGAACAATGGAGCATAATATAACCGGTTATGCCGTTGGTCATATGCACAGGCGGCAGATAAAGAAGCAACCGGCATGGTCGTATTGGTGGTAACGCCGCCGCTTTGTGTAGTTACCGGTTTTATTTCTTTACCGGTTCGTGCACTGTATACCGTGAAATTGGTTTGTTTCGCATCAAAGATGGAACGGGTAACAGAACCGGTTGTGAAGTCAATTTGTTTTACATCAGTCCAGTTAAAGTTTCCTTTTTCAGAACTGGTAATAGCATAAGCAGTTGTTTGTTTTTGCTGGGCAATAAGCTGCACTGTAACCAGTAGCAAGCACGATGCCATGGATGTAAGTAAGTAGCTGTACCTCATAAGTAAAAGTTTAATGATATATACCTAAAAGTTACAGCTTTTTGCGGAGGTTGCAAACGTTAGAGGACAGAAGTATTGAAAAATTCCACTTACTGGTTATCAGTAATACAAGGGTGTTATATATTCGGCGTTAAGCACTAAACGTTTTGCTGTTTCATCCGCCAGCTGGCGGACCTTTTCACGCTTAACGTCCTTAGGACTTATATGAATCAACTGCTTTTTTTACACTGCCGTATTTCAACAAAAGTTCACGGGCTTTATCGTAGCTGCCGATACCGGTTTTTTCCATCACCATTTTGGTGCCACGGTCAACCAGCTTGCTATTGGTGAGCTGCATGTTTACCATTTTGTTATCTTCTACCCTGCCGATCTGGATCATGACAGCTGTAGAGATCATATTCAGCACCAGTTTTTGCGCGGTACCGCTTTTCATGCGTGTGCTGCCGGTAACAAATTCAGGGCCTACCACCACTTCTATGGGCAATTCCGCCGCATCGGCCAGGGGCGAGCCGGCGTTGCAGGTAATACAACCGGTGATAATGCCTTTTTTACGGGCTTCGGTGAGGGCGCCGATCACATAAGGCGTTGTACCGCTGGCTGCTATCCCAATTACTACATCCTTTTCGCCGATCGCATGTTTCATTAGATCGGCCCAGCCCTGCTCCCAGCTATCTTCGGCCTGTTCTACCGGGCGTTGAATAG
>DASUVL010000442.1:0-5267 GCA_036379015.1 Niastella sp. | reverse complement strand
TAACGGCAGATATACGAACGATATATAAGCCGGAACCGTATGTGCTGCCCAACGGCATTAAAATTGTGAACAATCACATAATACAGCGGGATAATGCGGCGCCCGTGATCCTGTATCTTTCTAACCTGGTAATAAATAAGGGGATTGAAATTTTTCTGCAAAGCCTTGTTGAGCTTCATAAACAGGGTTGCCGCTTTCAGGCAAGGGTGGTGGGCGCGCCGGTAGATTATTCTATTGAACAGGCGAATGCATTTTGTACCACAGCCGGTATTGCCCATCTCGTTGAAGTAGTAGGTCCCAAGTTTGGCCCCGATAAATTTAAAGAGCTGGAAATAGCAGATATTTTTGTACTGCCTTCTTTTAGTGAATGTGTTCCGTTATCCATTTTAGAGGCCATGCAATTCGGTTTACCGGTGGTGGCCACCAGTGTAGGCGGTATTCCCGATATTTTACACCATGGTGTGAACGGCTTGCTGGTGCAGCCTGGCAGCGTACAGGATCTATCTTCGAAACTTACGCAATTATTACTTGACAAGCCCGGCAGAATACAAATGGGCTATAGCGCCCGGGAACGTTTTATGCAGAAATATACCCTGACAAAATTCTATGAAGGACTGACGGGCATTTTTGAGCAGGTATTGCATAATGACGTACGGAAGTAATAAAGCAATGCTTCATGATTCGATATTCGTTATTTTTAGTGTCAGAAAAAATACCTGACACATCATGAAAATATATAAAACAGGCAAAGGGATCGTATTACAGTTTAAAGATGAATATTATGTATTGCAGCAGGACTGGGATACCCTGATCAACCGGGATAATTTGTATGCTTACTTGCTGGAGGAGTATCTGAATGGAAAGAAAATTACAAGCACCCAGGCAGAGGAATGGTGTAGTGCGTATTTACTACCGCCTATTGGTTCGCAGGAAGTGTGGGCGGCCGGAGTTACATATTTGCGTAGTCGCGATGCGCGGATGGAAGAGTCAAAAGACACAGGCGGCGCCGATTGTTATTCCCGGGTGTATGAAGCTGAGCGTCCCGAATTGTTCTTTAAAGCATTACCACACCGCGTGGTCGGTCACCAGCAAACAGTATACATTCGAAAAGATTCTACCTGGAATGTGCCCGAGCCTGAACTGGCTTTATACATCAACTCCGCAGGTGTTATTCAGGGGTATACCATTGGCAACGATATGAGCTCACGAAGTATTGAAGGGGAGAACCCATTGTATTTACCGCAAGCCAAGGTATACGAAAAAAGCGCCGGTCTGGGCCCTTGTTTATATGTTACCGAACACCCGATTTCATCCGAGACTGGTATATACATAACTATTCATCGAAATGAGGTGAAAATGTATGAAGACAACACCACTATCAGTCGCATGAAGCGTAGGTTGCCTGAACTGGTTTCTTACCTGTACCAGGAGATGGATTTTGCGCCGGGCTGTTTTTTAATGACCGGAACCTGCCTGGTGCCACCAACCGATTTCACTTTACAACCAAACGACCGGGTTACTATCAGCATCGATGGTATTGGAACGCTGGTGAATTTTGTAGATGTGAAAGGCGGCGTTTAGTGTAAACAGAAGTACCACACCCACAACATATATACGGGTTGAAAGAATAACCGCGATATATTATATAGATTAGGTTTTGCCCGGGCTACATAAATATTGGCCGGGAATACGGCTATTAAAAGCAATAATAGTCCGATGGCTGCCCAGGTGCGGGTAGCGTCAAATAACAATAAACTGCCCAGGATGATCTCCGCCGCGCCGCTGATATAGTTCAACGCACGCCGGTAAGGCCAGTTAGCCGGTATCATGGCTTCCAGTTTCTCCCGTTTGGCAAAGTGGCTGATACCTACCAGCACGAACATAGCCGTTAGGGCAAAAGCGCCTTTATCGGCCAGGGTAGGCAACCAGGCGCCGCCAGATACCAGGCTGATCAAAAAGCCGATCCCCAAAAAAGATATAAGTCCGAGTAAGAATGCCATAAAATATACAATTGTCAAATACAAAATTGAGCACTCTCCGCGACAATAACGATAACCGGCGACAAGAAACGAGGCCGGGTTATTAACATAGGTTAACGTTTTTGCGCCAGTTTATTTCGTATGCGGCTAAGACTCGGAGCCTGTATGCCCAGGTAGGAGGCGATATAATGCTGGGGCAGGCGTTCCAGAATATGAGGTTGTGTTTCTAACAATTCTTTATATCTTTCTTCAGCAGTTTTCAATAGCAATGATTTGTACGAGTTCATGGCCACCAGGTAAACATATTCTGCAATGAGACGGCCGAACCTTTCATACTGCGCCCCCATTTTATAAAGCTGCTGCATGTTCTCATACGAAAGACAAAATATCTCACTGTCTTCCAACGCTTCCACATTGTTGGCAGCCGGTTGTTGGGTAAGGAAGCTTTCATAATCACCGATCCATTGTCCCTCCAATAAAAAATGCCCGGTTTGTTCCCGCTCCTGGTAGGTAAAATACAGTCTGAATGCGCCTTTAAGAACGATGGCCATGTCGTGGGCTACCTGTCCCTCCTTTACAAAAAAATCATGTTTAGCAATAGTGCGGTGTTCAAGTTTGCTGATAAAGGACACCATTTCTTCCTCTGTCAGCGACGGCATAATGCGTAACAACGATTGTTTGATAATAGTGAACATAAGTAGCAATTTAGGGATTTTGTGATTTCGGAATTTTGAGATTTCTGGATTTCGGGATTTCAGCTATATCTCATAATCACAAAATCACAAAATCAGAAATCCTCAGTATCTTGGGCCATGACCAAATTTTTCACCGCATTTTTCCTGGTACTCAGCGGTACAGCGATTGCACAAACAGGTATTACCATTTCGACAGCCGGCAAAGCCTGGGCCGCCAATTCCGTCAATGCCGTCATATTCCGGCATAACTCGCTCACCAGTTTTAACAATACCCAATACATAGCGTATTACGATTCGGCGCAGCGGCTGGTAGTCGGTAAAAGAACCATCGGTTCAGCCAAATGGACGCTGCAAACAACCCAATACAGTGGTAAAGCCACCGATGCGCACAATACCATCAGTATTATGACCGACGGCGAAGGTTACCTGCATGTATCGTGGGATCATCATAACAATGAATTGCGGTATGCCCGTAGTGTACAGCCGGGTTCTTTGCAGCTGACCGACAAAATGCCCATGACCGGTCATAAAGAAAATAAAGTAACGTATCCGGAGTTTTACCGCCTGCCCAATGGCAACCTGTTGTTCTTATACCGCGATGGCGGCAGCGGTAATGGCGATCTGATGCTGAATCAATATGAAACCAAAACAAAAAAGTGGACACAGTTGCAGGACGGCTGGATCAATGGCGAAGGCCAGCGTAATGCCTACTGGCAAATGACTATTGACAAAGCAGGTACTTTACATATTTCGTGGGTTTGGCGGGAGAGTCCGGATGTAGCATCAAACCACGATATGGGTTATGCCCGGTCAAAAGATGGTGGACGTACCTGGGAAAAAAGTACTGGTGAAAAATATACCTTACCAATTACTGCCGCCACGGCAGAATATGCCTGCCGGATTCCGCAAAACAGTGAGCTCATCAATTCAACCTCCATGAGCGCCGATGATGCCGGCCATCCGTATATCGCTACGTATTGGCGTGATTCCGCCAGCACCATTCCACAATACCGTTTGATATATCATAACGGACAGCAATGGATCACCCAACAGATCTCCAACCGCACCACGCCATTTTCGTTATCAGGCACAGGTACCAAACGCATACCCATTTCCCGTCCGCAAATAATGGTGGTGAATAAAAAGAGCGCCATACAGGGCATCCTGGTTTACCGCGACATAGAACAAAACGAAAAAATAAGTGTAGCCATTTGCAATGACATAACCCAGGGGAAATGGCAGGTTAAAAACCTCACCACCACGCCTGTTGGCTTATGGGAACCCAGCTATGATAAAGAGATCTGGCAACGGCGTAAGGAGCTGCATTTGTTTGTAGAGCGGGTAGAACAGGGTGACGCAGAAACCACAAAGGCTATTGCCCCGCAGCCTGTGCAGGTGCTGGAGTGGAAACCGTAGTGGGTAATGCTTGCCCGTCCGTCCGCGTGTCGCTGAAGCTTTAGCGGAGGCGCAAGCTTTAGCAGAGGTGGGTGTTAATTTGCTATTGTGATAATGCTTGCTCGCTGTATCCGCCAGCCCTCCTCCCGACTTGTCGGGATCGGGGGAGAAGGTTGGTGTTAATGTTACAATTAGTGAATTAGCCGATGGAAAGTGCAAAGTCAGTTAAAATCACAAGCAGAATAGGTGATTTTACGGTATTTAAATTGAACTCCCTGCCTTAAATTACTATAATGAAATTTTAAAGGGAAAGTTTTCCCTGATCTGTTTGCACTGATCCTTTTCGCCTTTGCATAAATGAATGTTTATGAATGGTTTGCAATCTAGTGGTCATTGTTGGAAAGCCATTATTCACAAGGATGGTAAACCATTCTGTTTTAAACAATTGAGTGAGTATTTCGCCACAAAAATTAACCTGCCTGATTTTCCATTTGTCATTTTCTCAGATCATATACCAGATAATGATGTTTTATCCACGATTCTAAACAGTGAAAAACTGATTGCCCCCAAAAGAAAACTGATTATTCTTGCTTTGAGAAATAGTAAAGAAAATTTCGACTGCTGGCATTTGCTCGAAACCGGGATTGACGATGTTATAGAATGGAGTGAGGAAGATGAAATCATCAGTTATCTTGAATCAAAGTATGTAAGGACCAATACCATTAAAGAAACGCTCGAATCGCCTTTGGTTAAGGAAAACCTGGCTGGCATTAGTGTCGTATGGAAAAAATTTCTCTGTGAAATAATTGAAGCAACTTTATTCTCCCAGGCGTCTATTTTACTTATTGGAGAATCTGGTACAGGCAAAGAATTAATTTCACGTTTGATACACACTATAGACCAACGTGCAGGAAAAAAGAAATTAACAATCGTTGATTGTACGACGATTGTGCCCGAACTATCGGGAAGTGAACTTTTTGGGCATGAAAGAGGTTCTTATACCAGTGCCATTCAATCACGGGAAGGTGCATTCGCATTGGCAAACGGAGGAACGTTGTTTTTGGATGAAGTGGGAGAATTACCTTTAAACCTCCAGGCAGAACTGTTGCGTGTGATACAGGAAGGAACCTATAAAAAGGTGGGAAGCAATACCTGGCAGCAAACAAATTTCCGTTTGATATGTGCAACAAATAGAAAT
>DASUVL010000441.1:0-8590 GCA_036379015.1 Niastella sp. | reverse complement strand
AGTGTTGATTTTATGTCACGCATAAAATTAATGTTTGAGTGATAGATAATTATGCCAATAGGGTAGCGGGCGCTACTATTTGTGTTGCTAAACGTTGAAGTCTGGTATGTCGAGATTACAAAAAAATATTGTAATAAAATCAGGTGTTTTTCACGTATTTTAATTGCCCCTTTTAGAAGTAGGGAGGTGAAGGGATACTGATTTAGTGTAGATTATGGATCGCGAGCGATAAAACGCATATTGCCCGAAATTTTAGTCAAGGATAATCAAGCTTCTATATTTTTCAAAAGCAGCCAAAGTCTGCCCTGAAAAATTGTGAACTTTTCTAAATTCATCGTCAACAAAGCCAATAGATTTTGTAATAAAGTCTGTCCCTGATTCAAAAGCAGTTGGATTGTCTTTTGCATATAAGCATACAGCTATTGCAGCTTTTCTTACAGCGTAATCTATATCAGAAATAGTCTTATAATGGGCATTTCCTGTAATGTCTTCCAAAAGCTTTGCTTGCCAAAATTGATCAATACCAAGAAAGCCAAAGCGGAAAATTGTATATGTTCCTAAAGTTGTCCAATTTATTTCCTTTTGTATAATTGATTGGCTTGGAGAAGATTTTATTGTTGACTGTGTAAAATCTAAATTAAGTCGTTTCTTAACTTTCTGAATAATTCCCTCTATTCCTTCATTGGGGTTTGCTCCAAGTCTGTCAGCTAAGATTTGGGAATAATTTGCAACATCGTCTTTGGTTACATTATACCAAATTGGCAATATTCTTCTTGCCTCTATACTATCATTAGTAAAATAACCATTCAATTCATTACTAGTCCAACTTTTCTTAAAATAGTTTTTACTTAAAACAATGATAGCAAATTTCGACTTCTTCAGCCCTTCATCGATTGACTCTCTAATACTGTCTCCCCATTGAATCTCAAATTCATCATACCAAGCTTTAATATTATTTTCTTTTAGTTTAGTTGCAAGTGGTCGAACAAAGTCTTCTTTGTCTTCTGAAGCATGTGAAAGGAATATATCCCATTTGTAGTTATCGGACATAAAAATTATATTTTGTTGATATTTAGCCGTTCAGTGTGGATTGTAGTTGACAAGCATACTATAAAAGTTCAATTGAGAAATGTTAATCCCTGAAATTCGAGATTACAAAAAAATATTGTAATAAAATCAGGTGTTTTTCACGTATTTTAATTGACTTTTAGACAATAAGAAAGGAAAGGCGCCTCCTCCGTGGATGAAGCGCCTTGAATAAGATTGTATTAAACTGCTTGTTTCTAATAGATCAACCCGCTAAAAAAGCCAAACCCCATTCATCATAGCTACGCCACAGGTGGTTTCAAAGGAATTTACGTAATTGTCTGGTGTTCTGCGCCACCATTGTCCCCACATAAGGCCACTGGAATTCCGGTATTTCCAGGCTTCCGCCGCATTGTAATTAAGCCATTCTGCATAGGTGCTCTGGTAACCCTGGTCGCGCACAAACTTACAGGCCCAACGTGCAAAAATGGCTTTAAAGCCCTGGCAGTCTTCCGTATCATATTCATCAGGTAGTAGTCCCTGGGCATTGCACATGCTATTCTTCGTATAATCCATGGCTTTAGCTGCCATCGCTTTGAAATTATTCGATGGGTAGTAGCTATGCAGCAGGTTACAAGCTCCTATAAAAGTTCCCTGTGTATAGGTGCGTGCGCCTTCAGTGATGGTACCGGCGGCATTCATGGCTCCTCTTACCTCGCCCGAGCCGGCTGCATACAATTTGGTGACCATCCAGTCCGATATCATTTTGGCTTTGGTGAGGTAGCTGACATCGCCGGTAGCCTGGTATAGGTACACCGCACAAATGGCTGCCGGGGCATTCACACAGGCGTTCTTGGTATTGTTTGCTGTAGTCCACCACAAGCCTCCGCCCAAATTGGTATCCCAGGCCCTGGCCCATACCAGATCAAAATTATTTTTAGCCATATCTTTCATGCCGCCATCATTGGTGATCTGAAATGCCCTGATACACATCAGGGCGCCCCAGATGATGTCGTCATTATAAATATTCGATGTCCATAATAAGCCATAGGCATCCCGCATACCGTGGTACAGGTATACCATTTTATTACGTAGATCTGTATTGTTATTGATGGTATAGGCGTCTATGAGGGTTTCTATGGCTTCCGCCGTTTTCCAGAAATCCATACGACCGCTATGGGTTACATCGGAATAATAATAGGCTTTGTATGACGGACCATAGGTGCCATACTCGTGATAGAATGCATTGTTATAACATTGCATGGCCAGCAGGGCTTCCGCTTTTGTAGGTACAGTGATTGCCGCGGCTGCAAGTTGGTTGAGGTTTTTGGCGGAAAGCTTGTCTGGTAGGTTACTCAACTCCTTTTTTCCGCAGGCCGAAAATGTGAGCGCCAGGAAAAAGAAGTACTTTGAAATTTTCATACAACTGGTGTCGGATAAATTAAAATGTATCATAGGAAAAGCGTTTATCGAATGTACGTTAGATAAGATCTCTCCGGAATTTTATTTATCATCTTTCATTTACGCATAATATGCGTGTTTGCATGATGTGAAAGCTATTGGTGGTAAACTGCTTATACGTTGCATCATTGTATATTTCACTATGTTGTTGATGAGGTGGTTTGCTATAGAATGTTTTGCATCTTTTCAACCATTTACTGTAAATTTAAAGCAACAACCAAAGCACTTCTTCTATGGAATATAATATCAGGCGCAGATCATTTGTGAAAAACATGATGGCTTTTCCGGCATTGGCCTTTACTCCGGATCTTTTACAGGCCGGCAGTAAAATGTATCAAAGTTCACCTTTGCATAAGCTTAAGATTAGCCTGAATGCCTACTCATTTAATATTCCATTACGTGATGGTAGTATGAGCATAGATGACATGCTTGAATTTTGCTCAGGTACTGCCATTGAGGCGGTTGATATTACAGGGTATTATTTTCCTGGTTATCCTGCTGTTCCTAAAGATGAATACATCTGTCATGTTAAGCGAAAAGCTTTCCGGCTTGGACTGGATATCAGTGGTACAGGTGTTCGCACCGATTTCACCAATCCCGATAAAAATAAACGAAAGGAAGATGTTCAACTGGTTCAACGTTGGATTGAATGTGCAGCTAAACTGGGCGCTCCTGTGATCAGGATATTTGCCGGAACTCAGATGCCTGCCGGATATAGCTGGGACCAGGTGGCTGCCTGGATGATGGAAGATGTTAATGCTTGTGTTGAACATGGACAGAAATATGGTGTAATGGTTGGCATTCAGAACCACAATGATTTCATTAAGACTGCAGATCATGTACATGCAATCAGAAGAATGAACAATTCTGATTGGTTCGGTATTATTCTGGATACTGGCAGCTATAAAACCGGCGATCCTTACCAACAAATTGCAGACACCGCCAAATATGCCATCAACTGGCAATTGAAGGAAAATGTTTTTATCAATGGGGTAGAAGAGCCTGCCAATCTTGACAGGATCATTAGCGCCATCAAAGCATCCGGCTACCGCGGCTACTTACCCATAGAAACATTAGGTGCGGGAGATCCGAAGATAAAAGTACCTGCATTTGTAGAAAAAGTCAGAAAGGCATTGGGTTGATTGCCGCAGGATGGGCTACCCCCTTAACGAGTCAATTACACATGATCTATGCGTATCCACTTCATACCGGCTGCCTCGGCTGACTGCACACCTGCATGCGCGTCTTCAAATACGAGGCACCTGGAAGGTTCAACATATAAACGTGCTGCTGCATGTAAAAAAGGGTCAGGGTAAGGTTTGCCACGGGGAGTTTCACCTGCGCATACCAATATCTCTACGAGCGAGGCGATGCCGAGTTGCTGCAGGGTTCTGGAAACTGAAATACGGCTGCCACCAGATACAACACCGATACGAACCTTGCCGGCATGTGCTTTCAGATGTGCTACTACAAATTCAATAGGCTTTGTATCAATGATAAAAGTATCCTCGTACAACTTGTTCTTTAGCTGGGTAAATTCTGCCGGGATAAAACTACCATCATACCGTTTCCTGATCTCCTCCGCAACCTGTAGAATAGGCCAGCCTGCCAGTTCATCGATAATGGTATCATCCAGCTCAAACCCACACATGAGCGCTGCTGCGCGGTAAGAGGCCTTGTGTCCTTCCATGCTGTCGGCAAGCGTACCATCACAATCATACAGAAAGGCATCAAAATCACCTTTGCTCAACCTGGTAAGGATCGCTTGTTTTTTATTAGTTAAAAGAGAAGTTCCGTTCATACAAATCGCTTAAATAATTTTATGCAAATAAGAATCAAAAAACCTTGAAAACCATCCTGGCCTGGAAACACCCCGTTCCACCAGGAAAATACCTGTCACTGCACAACAAATGCCCGCCAGTACGTCCAGTACATAATGATGACTGGTATATACTGCCGCACACCAGATGCCTCCCATGATAACCCCAAAAACAACATTGGCATAACGGTATCGCCCTTTTATGCCATAAAACAATACGATCACCGGGTAGCTGGAGTGTAAAGAAGGCATAGCCGCAAAAACATTCGAACTCTTGGCGTACAAAGATTGAAAAACCGGTACGCCCACCAATTCGTCGAATCGTTGAAGGCCGGCAGTATTGCCACCGGTAGACGCGATAAAATTAAATTGATGTTCCTGTACATACCAGGGTGGGGCGGCCGGGTAAATATAGTACACGACAAAACCGATCATATTCACCACAAAAAATGCTATGGCGAACCGCAGGAACAAAGGCCGGTTTTTGAAGAACAAATAAGATGCAAACAGTAGGGGAACCGGAACCCAGCACAAATAAAAAAGACCGCTTAGCAAATCACCAGCTACGGAGTGATGTTGCCGGAAAAATTCATTGGGGGTAATGATCCCTGTTGCTGAAGTAATACCGAACAAGCGCTTTTCAGTGAGGTACAATTCGCCAATATGCACATTCCTGAACATATAATTGGGAAAGGCTTTCATGTAATCAAAAATGATCCAGAAAACGATAAAGATCGAAAACCCGGTAATAAACTTCCGCGTAGTGCCGGAAGCATAGTACAGCCCGTTGAAAATGGCGATCAATACCAGTTGATCGGGCTTGAAGCCAACCAGCCATACAGATAATAACAGGTATACTACAGATATAAGCGTTGTGGTCGCAACAGTCCGGGGGGCAAAGGAAACAGGAGTCGCCGATTTAATCATTATTATTTTTTCTTCTTGGGAAAACCTGATTGAAAAATAACATCCCACAGGGAGGAACTTACTCCATATCCCTTGGTGGGGTCGTCGTAGTGATGAAGCATGTGATGCTGCTTTACCCGCTTCATCAGCCGGCTTTTGAAATTATAATGGTGCATGGCATAATGCATCATGTCGTACACCAGGTAGCCGGCAATAAAACCTGCATAGAAAGGATATAAGAAGGTTTTATTCGTAAACACCAGCGAAAACAAAAAATAGAAACCTATTGCCAGTGGAATGCTGGCAGAAGGCGGCATCACCAAACGCTTTGCATCCTTCGGGTAATCGTGATGCACGCCATGGAATATAAAATGGATCCGCTTTCCCCAATCGGAAGATGGCTCAAAATGGAAAACAAAACGGTGCAGCACGTACTCTGTAACCGTCCATGCCACTAACCCCGCAGCCACCAGCAAAAAATAATAAACCATTGAGATGTTTTTATCAAAAGCCAGCCATGTCATAACGACAATGACGGGAACATAAATAAAAAGTGGCACGGAGAAATGAACCTTTGACAATGATTCCATCCAGTTGCTTTTGAACATTCTCACCGATTCTGTAGCATTGGAGATATATAGTTTTTTCATTGAAGAAAAATTTAAATATCGATCACTCTTTGATTTCGCTTTTCAACACCTTCTTACGTTCGGCAACAGGCTTTCCGGTGGCCGGGTCTGTGCCACTCACTTCAAAATATTCGATATCAGGCGACCACATACTACCGCCCGTGATCTTTACAAAAATGCTTTTGAGTATCATCATCTGTCCGTTAATAGATGCATATAGCCTGTATTGTTTATCTGCTCCTTTCTTCAGGTACATGGAATAGCCTGCGTAAGAAACCAATCGTACCCGGTAACTGCTATCTGGCATTTGCTTTATTTTTACACCGTAAGCAAACACCCGTTGTATAAAACTCAGCTCGGCCCTTTGGCCCTGCTCGGCATATCTTATCCAGAAAACATGTACCGGATTACTTTCATCCAGTTTCCCTTTCTTATAATTCAGCTCATATACGATCGTATTGGTATTGGAGGTCCGTTGCAAGTAGAACAACTGACGGGCATTACCTGCCGGCACAGGGAACCCTGCCTGCGCTGTCGCATATAAAAATGACAGGCTGCACAACACCATCCCGAAAATGCTTCGTATCATACTTAATTATCAAGCGCTTTTTTAGCGTCCATCAATCTTTTAATAGCGGTAATGTTCGTTAACACCGCCATTACGGTAATAGGGATGGTAAACACCGACATCGTTTCAAACACATGGAAAGGAATACCGGGTACAGACAGCTTATAATCACCGCCAATGACCGAAGCCGTAATGCCACAGGCAATTGCCGATACGGCTGTTAATACTACTCTTTCCGGCCGCTGCATCAATCCGCCTTTATTTTGGATCCCCAGTCCTTCACTCCGGGCGCGCGTATAACTTACCATCATAGAGCCGATAAGGGCAATGAAGGCAAACAAAGAGCTTAGGAAGTAATGGTGCGCCACCAGGTAATAACAAATACCGAGGAACATAAACATTTCACTGTAGCGGTCCAGTACAGAATCATACAAAGCGCCAAAGCGGGAGCTCATATTACCTATGCGCGCCACCTGCCCGTCGAGCATATCGAACAAGCCGGCAAAGAGGATCAGGGCGCCCGCCCAGCCAACATAAGACAGATCTCCCCGGTTGCCTTCTTCGGCTCCCACAATAAATACCACGGCTACACCAATATTCAACACAAGGCCGGTGGTGGTAATAAAATTCGGCGTCACGCCTGCTTTTACCAACCCACGCACCACCGGGTCTATCACACTGTAAATGTTTTTTTGCAAACGGTCACGCATAGCGATCTGGGTCATAACACAATAGTTTAATCAAAATTCAAATCTTGCCCGGGCGCGAATAGCCCAGTTGGGTACATTCGGGTTTTCAAGATAGCTAAGCCGCTTCACCAGGTCTACCCGCAGTATCTTGAAAATATTGCCAATACCTACATTCGCTTCCATATAGGGCTTGCCGCCCAGCGAAAAAGTAGTCACTTTGCCCGACTCGTCGGTAGGGAACAAAAATGTTTCCTTGTTGAAGGCCGGGTTGTTTTCTTTTCGTACACCGCCTATTACCATTTTAAAACCGGCTACTTCACGCAGTTTCAGCTTTTTGATGAGGGGCAGCTTATTAAAAATAAATCCATTGAAATAATAATCGGTGCTTACCGATGCATAATGGTCGCTTACAAACTCCATGAAATTCATCATGTTGAAAGAATTGAGCTGATAAGCATAGGTTTGGTTGGCCCGGTGGATCGTTAGCAAAGGGTAGGGGACCTGTCCGAAAATATTACCAGCCTCGGTAACCACATCGGCATAGCCGAATTGCGAAAAATAGAATCGCTTGAAAACATTCAATGTCAGTTGCTGATAATTATAATCTCCGTTCACGAATCCTTTGATGCCGGAAATATAGCGAAGGCGAAAAATAGGATACTTGTTATTGATGGGGATGCGGTAGGTTTTTCCCTGGTAAAATTGTTCATGGGGGGCCCAGCGCAGTTCCGCCGAAAGTTCTGTAGTGGTAATGTTGGGAATATTAGCGACACCGCTACCATTCAACTTTTCATAAACAATGCTACCGGCCGGCTGTTGCTTCCAGTTTTTGAATCCTAATGTATAGCTGATATTCTTACCAAACTCCCGCACATACTCCGCGGTGAAAATATCATTGTACAACCACTTATTGTTATCTCCCCGTTTGAACGAGAGCAGGAAATTATCTTCCTGTACAAATTGCAGTTCCTGCCCCGGTATTTTTGTATCATGTTGATAGCTCAGCCGCAAAAAGTTCAGGGGGAAAGAGTAAATCGATTTCCTGTTGAAAGAATAAGCGCCGGATAAAAAATACTTCCACCGCTCGTCTTTAAAGCCGTAAGCGGCATACGTTTCAAAATAAAGCCGCTTGCTGAATTTTGGTGTGGTGCGGCCGCCTAACCGCAGTCTGAAACCTTCTACCGGATTGAAACTATAAAAGGCATTCACGGGCCCAATGTCGAACGGACCGGCTGATTTATAGCCTGCCAATAATAAAGTGGCCCAGTCCATCATCCGGCGGTACGACTTCATATTTTTCAGACTGTCCATATTGGTATAAGCCTTCTCTTCGGTAGCAGACAGTGCCGTATGCCGGTGAGCTGTCCAAAAACTGTCGGTGGTACTGGCAGGCGCATCAACGATCACTTCCGGCCTGCCTTCATACACCGAGTCGGGTGCGGGTTGGTTGATCACATAGTTCTTATAAGAAACGGTGCGCTCACCCACCAGG
>DASUVL010000440.1:0-2544 GCA_036379015.1 Niastella sp. | reverse complement strand
CTATTCAAGAACACCTGATTATTTTACCGGTAGTACAACGGAAGGAGAGGTTATTGGTGTATATGATAAGGTGGTTGGTTATAGACATAGGAAGCCAGTAACAATTAGCAGTCCGGTTGTATATTATTATGTTGATTCAGTTCAATATCAATTTAATAGTGAAAAGGAAAGTTATCTCGGGCTTTATGGGAAAGGAGACAAGGTTACCATGATCTATAATCCGTTTCATCCTCAGGAAGCTTGCATCCTTGGTCTTATAGGTTATTGGATCAATATCACTGAAATAATCACTGCTTTTTTTATAATCTTAATTATCACTGTATTTATTACAGTGGTACCTTACGGATATGATAATAGGGTTACAGCAGCTTTAAAGAAATAAGAAGTCAATGTTCGGCTGCACGCTTTTCCCCTGAAAATGCACACTTATTGCCCAAAACAGCACGAATATGAACTGGTACCCCGACTTAAATTAACAGTTTTTAATTTTGCAACACTTTACAGTAACTCTCCACCATAGCCATGAACTTTACATTACTGTAAGGACCATTTTCAGGAATAGTTTCTATTTTTTGTGAATGGTAATAATAAAAGCCCTCCCGACTTGTCGGGAGGGCTTTTGTTATATAAAGAGTTATGTAGTATGCTTAATGACCATGGCCGCCTTTTTTGCCGCCTCCGCCTCCCTGAACTGCAAGCGTAGCCAGATCGCGATCGAACAGGTACATGCCGCCTTTATCTTCACCAATGAGGTTTAATTTATCGATAACCTCACGCGCAAGGCTTTCTTCCTCTATCTGTTCGGTAACATACCATTGCAGGAAGTTATGGGTTGTGTAATCTTTTTCACCGATACATAGTTCAACCAGGGCGTTTATCTCGTTTGACACTTTTATTTCATGCGAATGAACGATATCAAAGATCTCCCGGATGCTTTTAAAGTCTTTTTGCGGGGCAGCAAAAGGGGGAACAATCGCATGGCCGCCGCGGTCGTTAATATAGCGGAACAACTTCAGCATATGCATTCTTTCTTCATCAGAATGGTGATACAGGAACTGCGCCACTCCTTTATATCCTTTTACTTCAGCCCAGGAGCCCATTGCGAGGTAATACATCGAAGAAAATCCTTCCAGGTCAATTTGTCGGTTTAATGCTTCTTCAACTTTGCTCGAGATCATAATTCATTAATTTAACCCAAATTACTGAAATATTATTAGTCGCATTATTATCGTGATCATCTTTATTTTTGAGACATGAGAACGATCCTTTTACTGGTGTGCTCAAATGTTTTTATGACCATTGCGTGGTATGGCCATCTGAAGCAGCAGCAAATACCTTTATGGAAAGCCATCTTAATAAGCTGGGGCATTGCCTTTTTTGAATATTGTTTAATGGTTCCGGCCAATCGTTGGGGATTTACGAATGGGTTTAACGGGTTTCAGTTAAAAATGACGCAGGAAGTGATCACATTGGTAGTATTTACCGCCTTCGCTGTAATTTATTTACAGGAACCGTTTCACTGGCGCTACCTGGTTAGTTTTGCCTTGTTGCTGGGCGCGGTGTATTTTATGTTTAAGAAGTGACACGTGAATGGCCAATGGCCAATAGTGAATGGTGAATACAGCTGCACGCAAATTCAATTTGTGTTGGGCGTTTTGCCTTTCCTCAATACCTCGTTGCCTTTTTCATTAGCACATCCCCACTTTAGTCGGGATTATCACATTACGAGTTTAGCTACTCTTCCGTTACTGCCCGCTAAAAATACTGTTTTCCCTTTTTTTGCTTTACGGCATACGTGAAAGCCATTCGTGCTGATCAGCCGCCACGTATTACCGCTGTCGGTTGACAGATCAACGCCTGACGTGCCGCAACACAACAATTTTTTATTGGTAATATATGTTACGCAGCTGCGGTAACCATGGGGTGGGGTAGTAGGGTGAACCCACGTATGGCCGCCATCATGGGTAAGCACGCAATTAAGCGTGGTATCTTTGTCATTGGTAAAATCACCGCCGGTTATAATGAACGTATTGCTAACGCGCGGACCCTCTTCACGCACGGCAATTGAATTGGCGCCGGTACTTTCTTTACCCTGTATAACCGGTATCAACCGGCCGCCGGTATCATCATGCAACCGGCTGATCGTTCCGCCGCTTACGAACAAAAAATCCTTATTGCGGAAATAATATATGTTGCTGCCGCTGCTGGCAAAACAGGCTTCCCCGGCCACTGCATTGGATTGCATTATGCCAGGCGTTTTACGCCAGGTATTGCCCCCATTGGTTGTTTTAGCTATAAAGAATTTTGAGTCTATAGGGTCGCCTACCACCACACCGTGTTTGTGATCGTAAAAATCCATGGCATCGAGGAACATGCCTTTGGTAGAATCGGTGAAAACAACTTTCCAGTTGGCGCCTCCGTCGGTGGTTTTTAATATCATGGCCGGCTCGGCAATACCCATGATGATCGCTGTATTCGCATTAAAAGCTTCTATGTCGCGGAAATCGGTTTTTTCGAATCCTTTTACAATGTTCCATTGCCACG
>DASUVL010000439.1:0-7756 GCA_036379015.1 Niastella sp. | reverse complement strand
TATTTTCTCTTACGGCCTGTACAGCGTCATCTGCATTTTTTATAATTCTATATTCATCGTTCAGCAGGTGCTGATGTTTATAAATCAAACCTGGTAATTGGCCGCCTTCAGTAGACAAACCCAGGCCTGCGCAACTCATTCGGGGGCCAGGAATCAGTCCTTCGTTTATGGCTCTTTGAAGGGCTATGTCGGCATATTGGCCGGAGTTACCTAAATCCTGAACCGACGTTATACCTGCTTCCAAATACGCTTTTGCACGCACAGAACCATAAATGGCCCGGTAAGCATCTCCATCCATGGTTAATACTTTGGCCATATCCAATCCGGGAATATCGCTATCGGAGGGATGTAATACTTCCCTGTTCAATAAGTGCGTATGACAATCAATCAGGCCGGGCAATATGGTATACCGGGAAAGATCAACAAGGGTATAATTTTTTTGTTCTGCAGCAGTTACTTCTTTGTCGGGTTTTACGGCTTCAATTATTGAATTATTTACAAGTATCGATATGCCTGTTTTGAATTGTCCTGTTTCACTATCAAATAGTTTACCTGCTTTTATCAAAAATTTCTGACGATCCTGTGCCTGCAATATGATCGAAAGAAAAACGAAGATCAATACAAGTACATTTTTCATAATAAGATTTGCTGGTTAAGTAATAAGGTCGCAAGCTAAACGAACTTATCCGGTATGGATACACTAAAAGCACGATGAATATAAAAACTATTAATCGATTTGCGAACATTTTGATCATATCAGGAGTTTATTTATTTTGCAAAACATAATTATAATCTTGATAATTTATACAACACTGCCTTATTGATTCTGTTTCAATCTCTCGTCTTGTAGTTCTGATAATTACAATAAGGTTCATTGCTACGACTGTTGGCTTTTAAGTAAATGTATCCGTTCAGGTTATCAAGAATAACATTGAAATGATTAAGTATCTCGTTACCGAATAATGAACCTGCTCGCCTTGCTGCTGGTTTTGATGGGTCTGCAGCATTCGTCACGATGTCTTTGAATACTACACCCGCAATTGTCGCATCCAGCCGAACAATTTTGCGGCCATTCACCATGGTCAATTCTTTAAGGTTTTTCCAGTTGTCGGCTTGTCCAGTGAAATCTTCGCGCAGCAGCATTGTTCCATCACGCCCGGTGTCGAAACCAAACCAAAATGAATATTTTTTACCATTCTGTACAATAGTCGATTTGATATTCAGCCCGTAGATCATGGGTTGTTTTGTAAAGGTTTTTGCACACACAGGCAGCTTTCCGTGTACAATAAACAGTTTCTTATCATAGTCAATTTCGATGATCTTATCACGGAAAAGATAGTTGCCGATGATCAGATCTTCACCAGGTTGCATATTGCCAGTTTCAACCAATGATATACCTGAGAAATCCAGGTGACCAAAGGCCAATTGGTTATTCATGCTTCTCCGTACTTCATTAATGCCTTGAGAATTGCTGAGCATCGTCTTTTCAGTAAAAGAAAGGTTTAACTTTTCAGAAGACGTTTTACTGACACAGGACGTGCCTGCACCCGTGTCGAACTGCATATTTGCCTGCTTTTTTCCATTAAGCAATCCCTGGAGACAAATTCTCGACCCCATTAATGTGAACGGAATGGTATCCGGCAAGGGTTGTTGCAATTGCAATGATACTCCGGTGGGCGCCTCCCTTGCAACGATACGAGTAAAACAACTATCCTTTTCATTTAGAAGAACTACAAAATCATAACTTTTCCCATAGCGTGTTTTAAAACTCAGTTTCCCCTGGTCTGACTGGAAAGTCACCTTCCTTTTACGCCTGGGTGTATTTACATAATATATATCCGGCTTAAGCTTTGGGTCGAGATGCCAATTGAGTGTAAGATGTTTGCCATCTTGAATAACAACCACTTTTTTAGTGGATTTTATGAGTGGGAGTTTTGTTTGTGCACGTGCTGCAGAACAGGCAATACATAGCCCTATAGCCATTACAGCCATTGATAATATTTTCATTAAAAATGATTTTAGGTTGGTATTGATTTAATTATTTCTGTGATCAGGTTGGTTTAATGACGCTTTTCAAGCCAATGATATTATTAGACCGGTTAGTAGCGGTAATGTTGCAAGAAATGCAGAAGAATAGTAAAACAGCCCATTTTATTTTTAATTCATTGAATTATGATTGAAAATACTTATGCGTGGAGGCATCATTGTAGGGTTTCCATTTGCTGAGCTCTCTCATAAACAAATTATTTGCGCATGTTCATTAAATGAATTAACTTTTTTTACTTTTTATGCAAACCTATATCATGTCAAAAAAACTCATCATCGTTACAGCCTCACTGTTTTTTGCATTGGGCTTGATTCAGATAATGGATTGGATTATTTTTTGTGACCGGCCGGGCAATGATGGACTTCCTATGGCGGAGTTCTATGCAAAATACCTCGACAGGTTGCCCCCATTGTTACAAGGCTATTTCCGGTACCCGGTGGTGAGTACACTGGCCTGTATGTTATTTTTTATGCTGGCGGGATTGCTGTTCCTGCGTTTAAAAAAGAAGCCTTACCGGATGGTTGCCATTTTCACTTTTGTGCTTGCTTTCTGGCAGTTGTTTACTTTGATGTAAATTATTCATCGAATTTTCTGTCTTTATCCATTTTATAAGTTTAAGGTATCGCAACTCCATCATAGAAACTATTTGGAGTCTTTGAACTATGAATTACAAACAAACCAGCGATCGGCAGCGTTTCGAAGTTCGCTGCAATCAGGTTCGCTGTCTGAAGCCCAGGCGATAATTCCATCAGGGCGTATCAGTACGGCGCTTACACCTAATCGATTTTTTGTCCTCCCGATAGCTATCGGGGCTGAAATATACTTGATTTGGTCGCTATATTCACTCGCCAACGTTTTACAGGAAGCATTCATGTCAAAATCAAGCAATATCCCATGGCCATCGTGCATTAGCTGGCCAATGCTTGCACCGTCTTCGAACTCAAAGTTGGGAACGCTGTGGCCTACCAGCGAGTGATCGCCACCGAGATGGTAGTGTGTGAAAACGCCCCACACCCTTCCTGCCATATAGGTGGCGCCATCGCGCGTATTCATAAGGTCGCGGACAATGGCGTTAAGTGCACGGGCATGTGGGTTAGGTTTCATAATGGCAACCTGGGCTCGTGACCAATCCAGGACCTGTGCACCAATTGGGTGTCGTTCGGAGTAATAACTGTCCAACAAACTTTCCGGCGCTTTACCCTGGATGGTTGCTGCGAGTTTCCAGCCCAGGTTCATGGCATCGCCCAACCCAAGGTTTAGTCCCTGGCCTCCCAACGGCGAATGAATGTGCGCGGCATCGCCCGCTAAAAGTACACGTCCGTTGCGATAGGTGGTAGCCTGTCGTGCCCGGTCAGTCCAGGTGGTTACCGTATGCAGGGCGCTGATAGTAACGTCGGTGCTCGAGATGCGGCGTAACACCTCCTGCACGTGTTCAAGCGTGACTGGCTCTTCAGAATTATGAAATGCCCCGCCATCAAAATCCTGTATCAGCAGGTAACCTGGCTGCGATTGTAGGTACATGCCTGTTGATGTCATGTTTCGGCCTGGATTGAGTGTCGACGGGTTGGCGATATCCACTTTAGCTGAGTAACCGGTAAATTCCGGTTCCGTACCGGCGAATTCAAAACCGCCCGCCTTGCGAACAACACTACGGCTTCCATCGCAACCCACGAGCCATTTACCATTAAATGACTGGTCTCCTGACTGAACAGTAACCACATCCGAAGTTTGATGAAAGCCAGTAATAGCAAGCCCGCGTTTGATTGCTACACCCAGGGCTTCTGCGCGGTGGGTCAGCACCGTTTCAAGCTCCTGCATTTCAGAGATCAAACTGGTGTCGGGAGAGCCCGGCAGGCGATACTTCCACTGAGAAGTGTCAATATTACCGTCAAGAAATGGGATGCCGGCGAAGTGTCCTGCCTGACGGTGTGGCCCTTGTACGGCATTTTGGTGAGGGTTTTTAAGGCGTTTATGTATCTCCAATTCCTGTAGCAACCCACGGCGATAAAGCGCTTCAATGGTAGGCGCCGAGAGTCCCCGTATCCCGAAAGGAAGTTGCTTCAATGGCGAGTGCGGATGTTCCGCCTTTTCCAATATCAGCACTGAACATTTGGCCAGGGCCAGTTCACAGGCGAGGAAGAGACCTACAGGCCCTGCGCCGGAAATGATTACATCGTGAACAGCATGATCTTGTGTGGGTTTCCTGTTTTCATGTGTAGCTTTCATATAGAATGATTGAAACACAAAATTCCGGAATGCTCCTCCGTCAGGCTTGTACAAACGCGACAAAAATGGCCTGCCTGCCGGCAGGCAGGTTTATGGTTTGTTGTTTATAGTTTGTGGTTGTATTATTCGTGACGCACGACTATTGGCTGACCTCTCCGCTTTCTTGCCTTTATGCCTTTATGCGTTGTTGCCTCGATGCCTCGTTACCTCAACACGTTGCTTACACCCTGTTTCCCTTTCTTTGCTTTTCGCGCAAATGCTGCCGGCGTAGTGCCGCTGTAGCGTTTGAATTCCCTGCTTAGGTGGGCCTGATCCGTATAGCCCAGTTCATGCGCTAAGCCGGCAAGGTTGGAATTTGGATTAAGCCATAATCGGTTTCGTACCTGCTCAAAGCGCATCAAACCGGACACATCTTTAACTGTATGGCCAGAAGATTGCTTGAACTTCCTTTCCAATGTACGAACCGTTGCATGAGCTGCCGCTGCTACCTGGCTTACCGGCAGGGTGCCGTTGGCTTCACGCATAGCAACACCCGCTTTGAATAGCATACTATCAATAGCAATCCGCGACCGTGCATCCAGGAAATACTGTTTTACCTGAGCCAGCGCTTCATCTAGTCTGCCAGCATGAATGCACTGATTCAACGTAGATTGAAGCTGGGCGATAGGATGCTCAAATATGCGCACGCCGTCTTTGCCAGATGGCAGTCCGAGCAAATCGAACACGGTCCAGGGAAAGCACCTGATACCAATGATCTCTAAACGGTTTTTCGTGTAAAAATGAACAGGCTGATTGAGCAGCCCCATCATAAACGGTGATGGCAATGGCTGCAAGCTTCCATTGTGCGAGATGCTACAGCCGCTTCCGAAATGAAAAATAATTTCAGTAAAGCCATCAGGTACTACCTCAAAACTTGATTGTAATTCTCCAAAGTCTTTTCTGTTGTACCAAAAGCACTTTATAGTATCCCGTAGCTCTACAGGAGGTTCAAATTCCTGGTGATGCATGTTGAAAGATAGCAACAAATTCCTTCATTGTATAGAGTCATTTGTTACTGTTTTTTATTATTAGCGTAATAATAAAACCAGGGTTATGGCAACAATTGCTCCAGTTTGTCGCTCAAAACTTTGCCACGCAGGTTGCGGGCTACAATGACACCATGTTCATCAATTAAAAAGTTATTTGGAATACCCTCAATGCCATATATTATAGCGGCTTTATTTTGCCAGCCTTTCAAATCACATACGTTTTCCCAGGTGTATCCCTCCTGCGCTATTTTTTGTAACCAAACATCTTTATTATCGTCCAGCGATACACCCAATACAGCAAATTGATAATTAACGCCTTTTGTTCTCACAAAGTCGCCCTGACCCAAATCGTAACTGGATGATATAAACGTATTGATCCTGTCCCGGTCAAAAGATGTAGAATACTCTTTTCCGTCCATTTTAAAACTTACTTGTAATGTTTCATCGTAAAGCGGCTTATCTTTTTCGAAGGAAACAATAAACTATGCAACGATTAAATAGATAACGAATTTTCTGATTTGCATAGAGTAAAGAGGTGATATCTTATTTTTTAACTTTCGTAAACGTAAATTTTGCAGTTACAGCAGGCCATGCATTTGGAATGACGCCCTGAAATGTTAAAGAATCCGCTGAATAGCTATATACAAAGCCACCTAAACCGCTGCTCCATTGACCATTCTCGCTGGCTTTATAACTTGTGACACATTTGGGAAAAAATGAAAGATATTCGTCCAATGCTGATCCACCCCGATCGTCGAAAAGTAGAGGAAGCGACACCATGAAGCTTGTACCGGCCAAATAGGTGGTATGTGCAAGAAAGGGAAGAAACCACATTTGTCTTAAAGCCGGGTGCTCCATATTGCTGGTGTATATTAATAATCCATAGCTCCAGGAGGGATATGTCTTCTCTAACTGAAACGGAATCGTGTCACTGCCTGAATTATAAATAAATCGAACGGCATCAGCTATACGACCGCCAGTCTGGTATTTGTTTATCTGACTTAGTTGCCCATATGAATTATAAATAAGGGTATCCCACGAAGCCACATAATTGCTATCCGTTACAGTGCTGTAATAAGGATTATCATTTGCCAGGCAACATCTTGGGCTTTTATAAACAACTTTATTACACTTGTTAGTCGCATTATAATAGAAAATGGCTGATACTTTATCTGGTGAGTTGGAGCCTTGTTGCGAAATTATGTTGCTGATCTTTCCATTTTGATAAAGTATGACGGAAATAATAGGGTCTGCCTGAGTAAACGGTTTGGTAACCTGTTTCACTCGATTTTCATTATCATATTCAAAAAGCAAAGTGCCTGGGCTGCCGCTCGATACCACCTTGGTTAATAACAAGACAGAATCCGACTTACTTGTGAGGGGATTGGTATTCGTTGAATCGCGAAGTGGAGGTGGTGGAGGTACATTTGGCTCATTATCTCCAGGCTTCTCGCAGGCCTGAATTCCCCAAAAGATCAAGGTCAAAATAAAAATGGTTATCTGCTTCATTAGAACTTCAAAAAAAAGGATTAAAGACTGGTTTCCAACAAATATAAAAATTCGGGACGGAAAAACCTTCTGGGTAAAGATAGTGATAAGGCCGGATGCAACAATAACGATCAGGTTAATATGATTGCAATAACCCGGTTACGCGCCGGTTAGAAAAAAGTAGTATTTTGGAACGTAAAGAACTGAAATATGCTAAAAAGTTATATCCGTGTGGCATTGCGCAATCTGAAGAGGAATCTGGGATTCACGGTGCTTAACCTAGTGGGGCTTTCCTTAGGTTTGATTGTTGCCTTGCTGATCATGTTCTATGTGGTAGATGAATGGAGTTATGACCGATATAATGTGAATGCCGACAGGATATACCGGATAAATACAGACGTAAAGTTTGGGTCTAACGTACAATCCTTCGCCCAGGGATCACCGGCCATAGGAGAGGCCCTGGTACGAACCTTCCCTGAGGTAGAGAACTCGGTCCGGTTGGCTCAGGACGAGGGAGAGCGATTCAAAAAAGGGGATATGGTCATCCTGGAAGACCGGGTAGCGTATTGTGATCCTCAGTTGTTTGATGTTTTTACCTTGTCGGGCATCGAGGGCGACCTAAGAACCGCATTAAAAGAGCCAAATAGTGTAGTCATAACGGAGAGCACGGCCAAAAAATATTTCAACCAGACGGATGTGGTTGGGCAAACCCTAACCATCCTGGGCGATAGCGGCCACACAACGATCGAAAAGATCACCGCTGTCATCCGCGATATTCCCAGGGAGTCTCATTTCAACTTTGATTTCTTTTTGTCCATGACGTCGCTTTCGCAGAGTCATGACATCAATTTCAACAGTCTAAACTTTACTACTTACCTGTTGCTGAAGCCGGGCGCCGATGCAAAAAAACTGGAGGCCAAGTTTCCCGCTTTTTTAAGAAAAGCGCTTGCCAGTCAGGCGAATGCCT
>DASUVL010000438.1:0-5656 GCA_036379015.1 Niastella sp. | reverse complement strand
TATGCACTATATGGGACTTGCAGGTGTTCCGCGCCGTTACCTCGATTACTCTCAGTGGCAATCGTTCAATCAGTTTGAAGGGTTGAACAGGTTTATCACTGTTGCATCGGTCATTGTGTTGGCCGTACAGCTGCTTTTTGTGTTCAATTTCTTTTATTCAATTATTAAGGGAAGAAAGGTACAAAGCCAGAATCCGTGGGATGCTACCACCCTTGAATGGACCACACCCATTACGCCACCGCATGGCAATTGGGAAGGGGAAATACCGGAAGTGCACCGCTGGCCGTATGATTATGATAAAGATGACCGGAGTTTCATACCACAAACAGAGCCGGTTGGGGAGAAGGAAGTAGGAAGTAAGAAGTATGAAGTAGGATCAGTCTGAATTTCTTACTTCCTACCTCTTACTTCTTACTTCGTTTTCTTATATCCTCATAAGTCACAATTTCAAAAACAAGTTACTTGACACAACCCTTACACCAACACCTCACCCGTCATTTCAGAGGGAATGGGCAATTGCATCATAGTAAGAATAGTAGGAGCAATATCACCCAGCTTGCCGGGTTTTACAGCGCCTTTGAAATTTTTATCGATAATGAATAACGGAACCAGGTTCTGCGTATGGGCCGTATTGGGCGTACCATCTTCATTGATCAGGTAATCGGCATTACCATGGTCGGCAGTTAAAAATACGGTATAGCCATGTTCAAGAGCCACCGTTACAACCCGTTCAACACATTTATCAACGGTTTCAACCGCTTTTATTGCTGCTGAAAAAACACCGGTATGGCCAACCATGTCTGCATTCGCATAATTCAGACAAATAAAATCGGCAGTCTCTTTTTCAATTTCCGGTACAATAGCATCTGTTACTTCAAGCGCGCTCATCTCCGGTTTCAGGTCGTAAGTAGCCACTTTAGGCGAAGGGATCATTATCCGGCTTTCTCCTTCAAATGGCGTTTCGCGGCCACCACTGAAAAAGAAAGATACGTGCGGATATTTTTCTGTTTCAGCTATACGAATTTGCTTTTTACCATTATTGGCCAGTATCTCGCCCAGTGTATTATTCAGGTTGTCGTTTTCAAAAACCACATGCACGTTCTTGAACGTTTTATCAAACTCCGTCATGGTTGTATAGTTCAACGCCAGTTTTTTCATACCGAAATCGGGCATATCGGTTTGCGAAAGCACCTGTGTTATTTCGCGGCAACGATCGGTACGGAAATTAAAACAGATCACTGCATCCCCATCCTGTATCGTAGCCAATGGTTTTCGATCGGGACCGATAATAACCGTTGGTTTTATAAATTCATCGGTAACATTGCTTGCATACGATTGCTCAATAGCCGCCAATGGATCGGTTGCTTTTTCACCGATACCATTTGCCAGGGCATCGTATGCGAGTTTTACGCGTTCCCACCGTTTATCGCGATCCATGGCATAATACCGGCCGCTAACAGTAGCAATTTTACCAGTGGTTTCGCTCAGATGATGTTGTAGGTCGGTTACAAAACCCAATCCGCTTTTAGGATCGGTATCGCGGCCATCGGTGAATGCATGAATAAACACATCCTGCAGACCTTCTTTGGCGCACAAGCTAATGAGAGCTTTTAAATGATTGGTATGCGAATGCACACCGCCATCGCTTACCAAACCGATCAGGTGTAAGGGTTTTTTGTTGTCTTTGCTGTAGCGGATAGCATTTAGCAAAACCTCATTTTTAAAGAACGAACCATCGCGTACAGCAACATTGATGCGTTGCAATTCCTGGTACACAATACGGCCGGCGCCCAGGTTCAGATGACCTACTTCACTATTGCCCATTTGGCCATCGGGTAAACCTACCAGTTCGCCGCAGGTTGTTAAAGTTGTATTAGGGTATTTTGCGTATAAAGAGCTGACAAAGGGAGTATTAGCGTTTTGAATAGCATCTGAAGATTTAACCTTTCCAAGGCCCCAACCGTCCATGATGACTAATATAGCTTTATTAGTTTGCATATAACGAAGTGATTATGTTTGGTTTGATAAAGAAAACTGCAAAGGTAAGGCAATGAAGGCGGTAGTAGTTTATTTTTGCCGGCATTCTTACTTTGGCATATTTTTAGCGAATTTAGCGGTGAAAAGTAAAAAATGCACATTTATGAAAAAGTATCTGGGATTTGCGATAATAGCCGTTTCGCTCGTCCTGGTATCCTTTGCCCCCCTTTATTCTATTGATGACGTAGTAGCTGCCATGCGTACCGGTAATGCCACACAATTATCAAAGTATTTTGATAGCCGGGTGGATCTTTCGTTACCAGGTAAGAGCGATAATTACAGCAAAAGCCAGGCTGAAATGATCTTAAAAGACTTTTTTGCCAACAATTCTGTAAAGAACTTCATCGTAAAACATAAAGGTGAGCAAAATGGCTCCCAGTTCTGCATCGGTTTATTGCAAACCAAAAATGGAAACTTCCGCACGAAATTTTTTATGAAACAAAAGGGCGACCAGCAGGTGGTTCAGGAGCTGGGGTTTGAAGTGATGGAGTAGACCCAATAGGCAATAAGCAATAGACAAAGGCAAGGGTTGCTGTTCTTTATGCACCCCGCAACTTTTAAGATTTTGCATATTGCCAATTGTCCATTGCCAATTGTACTTTTGTGATATGCTCACATTCAACGAAAAGCTGCATCATTTAATTGAAGCTGCCCTGCAGGAAGATATTGGGGATGGAGATCATTCTACTTTATCGGCTATACCTGCCGATGCAAAAGGCAAAGCCGTGTTAAAGATCAAGCAGGATGGTACTGTAGCCGGTATGCAGGTGGCCGAAGCTATTTTCCGGTATAAAGAACCGGCTGCGCGCTTTGTTGCTTTTAAAAAAGATGGTGATCAGATGCATGCAGGTGAAAATGCTTTTGAAATAGTTGCTACGGTTCACACCATATTACAATGCGAGCGGTTGGTATTGAATTGCATGCAACGCATGAGTGGTATTGCCACGCTTACCCGCTTATATACCGATCGGTTAAAAGGATACGCCACCCGTTTGCTGGATACCCGAAAAACAACCCCTGGTTTTCGTTTGCTCGAAAAAGAAGCCGTTCGTATTGGCGGCGGTCATAATCACCGCATGGGTTTGTATGATATGATCATGTTAAAGGATAATCACATTGATTACTCTGGTGGTTTGGAAAAAGCCATTGACAGGGCATATACTTATGTACAGCAGGTTAAACCCGGATTAAAAATTGAAGTAGAGACCCGCAGCCTCGATGATGTGAAGCGGGTGGTGGCTTTTGGAAAAGTAGACCGCATCATGTTGGATAATTTTACACCTGAAATGCTGTCCCAGGCATTGAAAATAATAAACGGTCAGTTTGAAACCGAAGCCAGCGGTGGCATTACATTAGACAACATTACCGATTTCGCTCAAACCGGTGTTGATTATGTAAGTGTGGGTGCGTTGATACACCAGGCGGTAAGTTTAGACCTCAGCTTAAAAGCAGTGGTAATGTAACTAATGTGATAATTTGCTGATTTGCTAATATGTTAATGAAAAGCAACTCAAAACGCAGAACTAAAAATGAGCAAGAAAAATAAACCCGATAGCAAGGGATTTGTATACAGCACCGATCCCAATTTTCGATTTGAAGAAGAGCAGGCAGCGCTTCAAACCCTGCCGCCCGAACAACAAAAATTACGGGTGTGGTTAGATTCCAAACAACGCGCCGGTAAAGCGGTTACGCTGATAACGGGTTTTATTGGTACCAATGATGATCTGGAAGACCTGGGTAAAAAATTGAAGAACTCATGCGGCACAGGCGGATCTGCCAAGGATGGTGAAATAATTGTCCAGGGCGATCAGCGCGAAAAAGTAATGCAGTGGTTGTTGAAGAATGGATATAAGAATAGTAAGAAGGCGGGGTGAGCTAATGGGCATTGGCAATCAGAAACAGGCAAGGGGGAAGTAAATAATAATATCTGTTTATGGCCATACTGCTTGGGCTTATATGCTTCTTTTTGATTGTTGGAATTTTAATTTCCTTGGTTGCAACTGTAGTTTACATTGGATTGGGAATCTGGAACCAGGATTCAAAGAAAGGGGCAATGGGAATTAAATATCTGATTTTGACCATTGTATTATTTATAGTTTGTAAGTACCTGATCCTTGATACAATCCTGGCTTTTCTACATTCTTTTAAAGACTGATTCTAAAAAAGAAGTTCATTGAATGGCTTTTGATTTCTTTACCTTAATAATTGGCATTTTAGGTACACTGGTAATGCTGGTGCCTTTTGGCTTCGCGGCTATGTATTTATTTATTTCTGTAAGTCAGTTGTTGGTAGGTTATCAAGAGGATAACGCTTTTAAAAAGCGAGGGGCACTAAAAACAATCGTATTTTCTTTGGCAAGTATGGCGCTGTTATTTTTTATATGGTTGTTTATTATGACGAGAATTTTGGCGGGTTAAGCCTTCATATAATACAAAAGGTGCAACGCTATCATAACGTTGCACCTTTTGTATTTTGCTAATTGCTTATTGTCCCGCAGCAGAACTATACGACTTCTTATCTCCCCACATATTCAACAACTCAAGCGAAGCAATTTTAAAATCTCCACTGAGACTAACATATAAACCTATTACATCCTGCTGGTTCAGCGGATAGTTGTCAATGCTTTCAAACCGAACATTATACTGGTTCACGAGGTTCGTATAAACCGAGCCGGTAGGCCATACCTGTGTACCGCGGTTGCTGATGTTAATGAGGTTGAATTTTACCCCACCATGCCGCTGGCATTTTTTAGCAATAGCATCCGGTTGCTCATTACTTTCAATGAACATATCAACGCCGATAAGCTTTTCCTGCTCTATTTCTTTTGATTCCAGCATGGTGAAACTTTCCAGCTTCAAAGGAGTAGGCGTACCTGGTTTATTAGGTATTAATGCTTTAGCATTTAACTCGGGCGTTTTGCCAAAATTGCCAATGATGGCTTCGGCAAACTGCGTGGTATTGAAGCTGGGTTTATTTTTATCGCCAAAATCACCGGTGTGTACGCCCTGCTCGAGGGTATACAGCAACGCATTTTCAATAACAGCCGCATTTTCAGTAAGACCAAGGTGACGAAGCATGGCGAATCCACTCAATAATAAAGCAGTGGGGTTGGCAATGTTCTTACCAGCAATATCAGGCGCTGTACCATGCACGGCTTCAAAAATGCAAATATGATCGCCAATGTTGGCACTGGGGGCAAATCCCAAACCTCCTACCAGACCGGCGCACAGATCAGACACAATATCACCCTGCAGATTGGTTAATACCACCACATCAAATGTATCAGGACGGGTAACCAGTTTCATGCACAGGTCATCTACGATCACATCATCAGCTTTCAGTTCGGGGTATTCTTTGGCCACTTCGTAAAAGCAGTCGAGGAACAGGCCATCGGTGATCTTCATGATGTTGGCCTTGTGGCTGCAGGTAATGCGGCGGGCTTTTTTTTGGCGCGCCATTTCAAACGCATACCTGATCAACTGTAAGCTACCCGGGCGGGTAATAAAACGGCGGCTCAATGCTACGTCGTGGGTAAGCATGTGCTCGATACCACCGTATGTATCTTCAATATTTTCGCGAACAACTGTAATATCGATGGGAATGCCTGCTTTGGAGAAAA
>DASUVL010000437.1:0-3270 GCA_036379015.1 Niastella sp. | reverse complement strand
TGCAGTTGACAAACGATGGAAAGATCAATCAGGATAGTACATTTTCTGTTGATGTGGAAGAAATAGAATCCCTGACCGGTGTCAAGAAAGTCAACTTCCGTCCCTCCGCCCTTGCCTATAACCATCGTACCAATGAATGGTACATTATATCATCGATAAACAAATTATTGGTGATCACCGACAGCAACTGGAAAGTGACAGCTGCTTATAAATTAAATCCTGCCATATACATTCAACCTGAGGGGATGGCTTTTGATAAAAATGGCAATCTGTACATATCCAATGAAGGCGGCGATCTGCACTCCGGAAATGTTTTAAAAATTACCTGGTCGGGAAAATAACCTTGGAAGCCTATGCCAAATAAATATTTACACATTGCATTTCTTATTGTATTAACTGCGCAGGTTGCAAATGCACAAACAGACAGTGCGGTTGTAAAAGCACATCCCTCATATGATAGTGTAACCAACAAGCACCGGAAACTGTTTGGTGAAAACTTCCGCAAGGAATGGGCCGCCCCGGTAAAATTGCCGGTGATCAAACTCTCGGAAAGAGGGCTTATAGCACTACAACGTGGTGGCGGGCATCAAACCCATTCCTTACGCTTGAAAGATGCCAAGGGCAACGAATGGGTATTGCGCAGCATTGAGAAGTATCCCGAAATATTATTACCTGAAGCTTTTCGTGAAACATTTGCCGCCGACTGGGTGCGTGATGCCATGAGTGCCCAGCATCCATATGCTCCGTTGATTGTACCTGTTCTCTCAGAGGTGGCAAAGGTTCCACATACCAACCCGGTTATTGGTAATGTAGCACCGGATAAAAACCTGGGTGAGTTTGAAAAGGAATTTGCCAATACCATGTGTTTGCTGGAAGAGCGCGAGCCTTATGGTAATTCAGACAACACCATAAAAATGCTGGAACGGTTGAATGAAGACAATGATAATTCATTGGACACCGTTGGTTTTTTCAGGGCCCGTTTACTCGATCTGTTCATGGGCGATTGGGATCGTCATGAAGACCAATGGCGGTGGCTTGATGAAAAGAAAGGAAGCGGAAGGAAATATGTAGCCATTCCGCGCGATCGCGACCAGACGCTGTACAGAAGTGAAGGTATTATTCCTACAATCGCGTCCCGTAAATGGATCGCTCCCTTTTTAACAGGTTTTGATGGTGATATCAAACGCGGTAATTACTTTTTCTTTAACGGCCGCAAGCTCAATTCCCGGATTTTAGTAGAGCTGGATCATACCCGTTGGATGCAATTGACCAATGATTTTGTGGCCCTCCTTACCGATGAGGTGCTGGAGAACGCATTGGCCCGCTTGCCGCGCGAAGTGTATGTGATGAAGCATGACGAACTGTTACAGAAAATGAAAATGCGCCGGGGCAGGTTGGCCCAGGCTATGGACAATTACTATTACTTTTTGAATCGTATTGTAGATATTCAGGTTTCAGATAAAAATGAACTGGTTGAAATAACCGATGGCAGCAATGGCGGTTTATTGGTAGTCATTCATAAACTATCAAAAAAAGGGAGATCCGACGCACAGCTATTTGCCCGCACATTTGTTGCTGCTGAAACCAAAGAGCTACGATTTTTCATTGGTAAGGGTGATGATAGCGTGGTGCTGAATAACACCAATAAAAAAATAAAGGTTCGGATCGTTGGCGGTGATGGTCATAAAGTTTACAACGTACAGGCGGCTGGTAAGAAAGTGTGTGTGTATGAAAAAGAAACCGGCGCCGATTTTACCGGCAACACCGGCCGGTTGAAAAAACATTTATCGAACGATACTGCCAATACTAATTTTATACCAACCAGTGCATACGGTCTCGCCCGTCCGCTGATCACTGCCGGGTTTAACCTCGATGATGGTATTTTACTGGGTGGCGGCGTTAAAATAATCAAACAGGGCTTTCGAAAAATACCTTATGCCAGTTCGCAACAAATAAGTTTAGCGCATTCTTTTTCTACCAGCGCTTTCCGCATCAGGTATAAAGGTGAATGGTTAAAAGCTGTTGGAAAGGCAGATATCACCGTTCAGGCTGATATTTTTGCCCCAAATAATACAAGGAACTTTTTCGGCAGGGGGAATGAAACCCAATATATTAAGGAAGGAGATTTTAGAAGATTTTACCGCACCCGGTATAACGTTTTCCTGGCCAACCCTTCCCTCCGCTGGCATCTTGGCAAGTTTACTACCTTAAGTGCCGGTCCCTCCATTCAATACTATCATTCTGACAGCTTAGAAAATAAAGGCCGGTTTATTAATAATGAATCACTGATACATTCTTACGATAGTAACACGGTGCATCGCGATAAAGTGCATGGCGGTGTAATAATTAACTGGTTGCGCGACAAACGTGATAACATAATATTACCCACTGCAGGGCATTTTGTTAATGTGCAGGTGCAGGCGTATAGCGGTTTAAATGATGATTCAAAATCATATATGCAGGTGATTCCCGAAATAGCCGTATATAAAAATCTGAGCAAAAATTCGATGGTAGTAATTGCCGAACGGTTAGGCGGCGCTGTTACAGTCGGTAAATCAGCTTTTTATCAATCGGCATTTTTGGGCGGGCATGAAAATTTATTGGGTTTCCGTCAGTATCGTTTTGCCGGGGACCACATGCTGTACAACAATCTTGAAATTCGTGTAAAGCTGGGTAACTTTGTTAATTATATCTTACCTGGTCAGTTTGGAATAACCGGTTTCTATGATGTAGGCCGGGTTTGGGAAAAGAACGAATCTTCTGATACATGGCACCAGGGTGTTGGGGGTGGATTATATTTTGCGCCTGCTCAAATGGCAGTCATCCAGGTAAAGGCCGGTTACTCCAATGAAGGCTGGTTCCCATACGTAATTATGGGTTTCAGGTTTTAATGGATATTACTTTCGTATGATATTATTGCGGGAATTGCATGGCAGAAAATGACATTCCTGCTGATTTTCAGTTGTGGCATCTTATTGGAGCGAGGTAGGGGATAGGCCTGCTGCACTCCGCAATGACTGTGCAAAAAGTGCGGCTCCTATCGCAATAAAACGGCTCTGTGTATGCAAACGATGACGATCAATATTAATGAGAAATTTACGCTACCGAATGTAGATACGGCTTTATCGCTACGCCCGTTTATTAACTTCTTAAAAAAGAGCCTTAAAAACGACGGTTCATTAAAAGATAAACTCACTGCATTTTTGCTGGAGAAAATGGGAGAATTTCCTGAACTGGAAGGAGATATTCCTGTTGAAAACATGGAGAAAT
>DASUVL010000436.1:0-6712 GCA_036379015.1 Niastella sp. | reverse complement strand
ACTCCGCCAGGCCCCACAGGATAACCAAAACAGATAATGCAATCCAATCCTTTTTTGAAAAGCTAAAATCCCTGAACAAATAAAGTGCAGTCAAAAAAATAAAAATGAGGGGAAACAAATCTACTGCTACCGACAGGTACGAGATCTCACGTTTCAATTTTTGAGCAGGCATACATCCTTTACTTTAGAGGTTAATAAATTCAATCAATTGCCATTGTACGGGCAGGATCCATGTTGCAGGCCCGGTTTATTTCTGTACCGTCACTTTAAAATAGCTTCTCGTAAGATAATTCATAACGTAATTGCCCATTATAAACCGGCCGATTGTTCCCAGCCGGTTAGGCGATAACCATTTCACTGTTGGATTTTTAAACCCGGCTTCTTTAAGCAATCTTATCCAGGTGCCGGGTTTTTGATGTTTATGCCATTCAATGGTTGGCGCGAATATGTTTTTCACACCGATGTCGTTAAAAAAATTCTTACAGGAACAGTCCGTTGCAATCAACACACCTTTTTTCTTCATTAACCTGAATACATTTTTAAAAATGGTTACATACCGTTTGTAACTGGCTTCACTTTTCAACAAATGAATGCATGCTTCCTCGTCAAGATGGTTAATTGAATTATGCATGATAACCACATCATATTTTCCGGGCACTACCTGTTGTACATATTCCTGTAATGTAAGCGGAAGCAATTCGACCGGCAGGGATTCCGGAAATTCCTTCCGCAACTCATGATATTTGTTTGTTGCGCCACTTCTCGATCCATTTTTCTCCGGCTCAAGACATACGGCATTTTTGGCGCCTTTAACCGCCGCATAAAACGACATGAGCCCTTTACCTCCGCCCACATCCAACACCTCTTTTTGCTGTAGCTCAACATTTTGAAAGATCGCGTTGAGATAAAACTTTAGATTTTTCTTACTGGAATACATTTTCCGTTCAACAATAAGGTCATAAAAATCATTTTCGGTTGTGTGTATCATGGTAAAATATTTACTTCTCACCGCCTGATGCCACCCTATTCTACCAACAGATGCCTTCGTAATTACGTAATGTTTCCAATTCATGAATTCTGACCAGATCTATTATCGCTGTTTTTTCTTTCAGTAAATGAATAAATTGATCAAAGAGAATTTTCATATTGCAGGTTTCTCCTGTGTAAATCCTGAGCGAGGTCGAAAGACCGGTTTTAAAAAACCAGGGTGTGGCAATTTCAGCATCATCGGTTGCCAAATGCCCGCCATGCGGCAGATATTTTCCGCTAAAGAAGCGCCTTCCAGAAAACCAAACCGCGGCAAGGTGAACCTGTCTTTCAGCATATCCGGTGTCAGGTATTTGGGATGTGTAGAAAAGGCCAGCCGGTAATTCAATGTCTTTAGTATTTGTACTTCCCGTGAGCTATAATCGCCATTCGGGAATGCAAAGTACACGACTTCTTTTCCGGTCCAAGACTCCAGCTTTTGGCGGGATATCTTTAATTCTTCATACACTTTTGTCTCTGTGCAGTTGATTAGGATCGGATGCGTTACGGTATGGGAACCTATTGTAATATAAGGAGACCCTGAAATAGACCTCACCTGTTCAATCGTCATCGCATCCCGGGCCGGAGAGATCTTCTTTTTTATATCCTGCAGTATATTAAGCCGGGCATCGTCAGGTATTTTTTTCAAAGCTTTTTTAGAAAACGGTGTTAGTCCTTCCTTTTTCGCCTGTTGCACATACGACCACCAATACGCTCCTTCTTCAACAGGTGTTGTGGAAACAAAAATGGTTACCGGAACTTTATGACTGTTTGCCACTTCCACAATATTGGATACATTAGATTGCCAGCCATCATCCACGGTGAGCAGCACCGCTCCTTTGGGAAACGGCATTTCCCCTTTTATTATCCGCTCCATATCGTGCAGGCTTATAAACCGGAAACCCTTTTTTTTCAGCCATTGAATGCAAAATTCAAACTCTGCTTTTGAGGGTTTGTGAAAATACAGGGAAAGAATACACTTTGTACTCAACGCTTTTTTCGTGGCAAGCTTTACAAACCCGCTCATAATAAATACGTTTGCGGCCACACACCCAAGTAGATTTCTAAAACTTTTTTTCATAATCGCTACATTTTAATTACCAAAAAGCGCTCGTTATTGTTAGTTATTGTTCCCTATCAAATCAGATTTTACATGATGGAAGGTGGCATTCCCAAACCCATATAATTTTGGAAGCATCTTCCTATACACTTCAATGATCTGCTGCGCCACCGTATTATTATCGAGGCCCAGCTCCAGAATACGTTGCCTGCCGCTGGTTCTGCCATGAACCTGCAAATAATTTATTGCCAGTTCTATTTTTTCGGCAAAATCTTTCGGTTCAAATGAAGCCAAATAACATCCTTTTGTTTTCCCGATAACCCATTTTACATCGCCCACATCTGTTGATACAATGGGACAATTACAGGCCATCGCTTCTTTGATCACATTGGGCGATCCTTCCATAAATGAAGGCATCACTAATACATCGGCTTCATTCAAATACATGGGCACATCTTTATGACTAACCGGGTATGGACTAATCAGTTCAACGTTGTGCAACAGTTGTACGGCATCCTGTACCAGCTTGAAATTTTTGCCCGGCTTTGTTTTACTTCCCAGGAACAATACTTTCTTTTTCCTGTTTGCCGATAAAGGGTTATCATTTGTATACTGAACCTGAGGCCGGAATTTCTGCATATTTACGCCATTGGGAATGATGTAAGACTTATGCTTCTGGTACACAGATTCTTCGATGTTGAATGATTTTGAAATGATGGCCTTTACAAATGGTTGTATTGACCATGTGAGGAAGTGTGAGATCCTGCTGCTCATAGTCACTTTGTTCTCCCCTTTGTATTCTCCATTGGCATCGCTGCCCATTAAAGACAACACAACGGGCATTCTTCTTCCAGCGCCTATCAGGGCTGCCCAACCGGAATACGTAAAGTGTGCATGAATAAGGTCATACTTTTTTCTTTTCAGATATTTGCGAAGTCGTAAACCGGCTTTTATATAACCCAACAAACCTTTCCCTACAACCGGGTAATAATCCACCGTAATTCCCTCTCTTCTTAGAGATTCCCCCTGTTCTTTTATGAAAGGAATAATTTCAAAATCTTTACAATTGCCGCTGCAAACAAAAAGTACTTTCATAATATGCTGCTTTAATAAAATATTTGGCTGGTAGATAAAGCTATCTGAGTGAAATGATGACAACTTACCCGATCTTTTGAAAGCTGGCAGTATATATGCCATATGGAAATTTCTTCAGTTTGCCTTCCAAAATACCATGGTAGGTTTCCTCAAAAGCTTTTCCCATTTTGTCAAGCGAAAATGATTCTTCGATGATCTTACGCCCTGCATTTCCGAAGGCAGTACATTTTTCCGGGTCATCAACCAGGTCTGTGATCAACCCGATAATTTCATCTTCTGTATGATTGGTGATCAAATAGCCATTCACCTGATCATGCACTATTTCCCGGGTGCCTCCGGCATCATTTGCAATGACCGGCCTGGCAAGGCTCATATATTCTATGATGGAATTTGAAATACCTTCTCCATGTACCGATCTGTTGGAAAAAAGAACGCCGATGGTACTGCAATTGATCACAGCTTCCACATGGGTAATCCTTCCCGTAAGTACTATTCTTGGGTTCTGGCTGGTTTGGTCTAAAAACCGTTCAAATGCCAAATTGTCTGAACCATTATCACCTACTGCAATAAAAGTGATGTCATCTCTGACGCTGGTAATTTGTTTAGCAATGCTGAAAAACAGCTCATAGTCCTTGTTGGCCGAAAATGTAGCAACCATTACAACAACAAACGGTGTTATGATCCCATATAATGATCTCACATATTCAGCCGTAGGGAGGTTTTTAAAACGGCGAAGGTTTACTCCATTATAAATTACCCTGCTTTTTTTATACGGAGGCTTGTAAGCATCTATACCTGCCCGGGAATTAGAAAGAATAATGGATGAAAAATTAAAATTGACCCAGTCCACTATTTTATTCAGCGACCACCGTGCTGCATTTGGCGGGGCAGAAGTTATTTGTCCGTTGATCATTGGTATTCCCAGACCGATAACTGCCGGCAGTGCATAAAATGATTGAACGCGCCCCCAGGTATGGATCAGGCGTGGCCTGAATTGTTTACAAATTTTATAGAATTTGGAAAACACGGTTGGATCGTACCTTTTCCATCTCTTTTGAATATGCAGGTAAGCAATATTCAATTCATAAAAAGCAGGAAGGTCAACTACAGGGTCGGGGTCGCTTACTACCAGCATTAATTCGTACCGGCGATCGCCCGCCAGATAAGTGAGCAGCTCTACCAATCGCCGTTCTTTTCCTCCGCAACTTAAACTGCCAATAAAAAAAAGGATCCGAATTTTTTGATTATTCAGCGTCATGTTCAGTGAATTTACCTTGAGTAGTTTTATCTATCAGTGTCACCGTACGGTAACTACCTAAGTCAGCAATGACATGATCCGTTTCAGCCAGATACCTGAGTAACTTTCTGGTAACAAATCTGTAACCATGGTTGCGCGTAACATATTTCCTTGCGTTCTCCGACATCAGTTGATATAGCTCAGGTGTTACGGTAGCATGTTGTGTGCACAGATCAAACACATCATTGTACACTATTCCAAGGTTGTTTTTCGAAATAATTGAGTCGGGATTAACATTTACGCTTGATAAAATGGGAGTACCTACCGCCAATGCTTCCAGAAATGTATTGCTGAAGCCTTCGAAATGCGACGTGTTCAGCAAAAATCTGACATTCGCCAAAAAGGGTAGAATATCTGCCCGTTGGAGAAACCCGGTAAATTTTACATTCGATAAATGTTTTAATTTTTCCAGGTAATAACTCGTTTCTTCATCGCAGTTGGAAGATTCTTTACCTGCGATCAAAAATTGTTCATTTTTTAAAAGGCTGGCAATTTGAAATAACAGTTTAAGGTTTTTGGGGTACCGGTATATTCCAAGCCAGGCAATATAGCGTCTTGATGCAAGGTCCACAACCGGATACTGATTTTCTGCATATAGCGGGTTGGATATTTTTATGGCAGATTTACCAGGGTATTTATTTTTTACAATCATCAACTGGTAATTATTCTGACATAAAATATGACGGGCCAGCCGGAGCCCCAACTTCAAAAAGAATTGATGTACGATGGAATGTTCTTTGCGAAAACGGCCATCCACCTGGATGTCACTGGAGATGCGTTGAATAAATTTTATTTTTAACAGGAGGCACATTACCCCAATGAGGGCCGAAGTCCAACCGGGGATGCTTACATATAAATAATCTGGTTTTACCGTTTTTAACTTTTTATACGTATAAGGCAGCCGGTAATAAAGCCACCGCAGCCAACGGATCCCCCGCCTGTTATCGTACATAGGTACCAGGTTAATATGACTGCATTCTTCTTTCAGCTTTATTTTGCCATTCATATCGGTCATTACATATACGTCCTGGTCTTCTTCCAGGAGGCCCATGATCCAACCATACGTTTGAACGGCTGAGCCGCCGCAGGGCTTTTCATCCTGTTGCATCAGATTGATGAGCTTGTCATCATAAAATAAAAACTTCGCCATTTCTCTATTTTAATAAGGTGGTGAAATATATAATTGATGTCGACTTTCGTCATTCGACTTTCGGCTGTAATTGCTGGAAGCCTGAAGCTTGTTCCGACAAGGCGGGACAGCTTTCTTCACTTTCTGCCAATGGCAACATAAGTACCAGGAATAAAAACAGGGTTGCGGCACCCTCTGTATACCGGCCGGTAACTGTGTACACAAGGAATGTTACCGTGCAAAAAAGAACAATTAATTTATCGTGATATTTTTTTGCTGAGCGTATTGACTGCCAGAATGCAGTACCTATCATTAAAAGATAAAGCGTCACGCCGATCAGTCCGCTTGAGTGGAGTATATTCGGGATATCGCCGTGCAGGCTTCTTTCTGCCAGGAAGCCCTTGCCATAATTTCCGGCACTGTTAAACAATTCATATCCAAACCACGGACTGTAGGCTTTGTAAACAAACATATCATCATACAAAAGGGAATACTCAATGAATCGCTTTTCTTCTGCCAGCTCCCGGTCATCCAGTTTTCTTAGTTCCACTCTATCCTTGAACTCCTGCAAAAAATCGGTATTGTTATAAATTATATAACCAGTTACAACGATCATGGCAACGATAGGAAATAACATTTTTGCCTTCTGCTGCGTCATTAATGTTAGCAGGCAAACAACAGCACCAAAAGCGCTTAGTCCCATTACAGTACGTCTTAACGTGAGCATGATGAAGAAAACAGAAACAACGGAAACAAGAATATAAAGGAACTTCTTTTCACTGACGCCCTTCAGCAATACGAGAAAAAGAGCCATAGGCAACGTATTAAATGCGGCGGCCCAAAGATTGCCAAATAAAATACCCGATTTGATACCATACATTTCCATGGGCGAGAACTTATAAATAGTAGAGGCCACCGAATTGAGTATAAACATAATAAGGACCAGGAACGAGGCATTGGTTAATTCATTCAGGATAACCTCTCTTGAATATTTTTGGTAGATACTGGGGATTGCGGCAATAAAGATAAACACGCAGATAACGGAGAAAATAAAAGGCCGTACGCGTTCCAGGTCACTGGAATTGTTCAATAAAAAAAGAAAATA
>DASUVL010000435.1:0-2620 GCA_036379015.1 Niastella sp. | reverse complement strand
GCTTACTACCAATACCGATTGCAATAAGCCGGGCATGCCGGCTTTGATAATATCTGTAAATAAAATGCTTGTCCCGTATATCACTAACCCCGTCTTTATAAAAAATTCTGACCGGGCTGCTTCCTTTAACCACACAGGGATGGTGGTCAAATTACCAATCAATAAACCCAGTAACAACGCAAATATTACATACTCCAGTCCATAGTAATTGATCACTTTGTTGCCTGCTACTATTAATGCAACGATGGCCAGTACATAGATCAGTAAAAAACCTGTTGCATATTTTTTTATGCTACCACCGGATAATCCAATAGCGGCGCCAGATAATACCAGGAAGATCAACCCGGTTTGCAAGACCAGTAAAATATTTTTGAGCGATAACACTTTATTTACCAGATCACTGCTATTTTCCCATTGGAACGACGGCAATTGCAATTTGAAACCAGTGACCCATGTTGTGAGTGCGAGGATGGCCACAATAATAATTCCTGCGATCAATACAGCCCAGATATCTTCGGTCACATTCCCGAATATGGCTTTTCTGGGGATGAGCGGTTGGTTGGTTGTTTCGTTCGCTGTTATGTTTTCTACGTTCGCATTCTGGTACGACATGTTATAATAATTTCTAAGCTGTTCGGGAATCCTGTGGTACAATATTACACAAACTTTGTAGTCTATAATTTAAATAGACTTACTTATTCTATTTTTTTAATGCGCCTTTTATGTTGATCGAAAAAACATCCTGCAGTGCCTTGCGGGCGGCATGATAACCGCACATGCCATGCACACCGCCACCCGGTGGTGTGGCTGAAGAACAGATGTAAATGCCCTTTGCCGGGGTAGTATATGGCGACCAGCGGATGGCAGGCCGTGTATACAACTGCCAAATATCACAAATACCCCCATTGATATCACCGCCAATATAATTGGGATTGTAGGTTTCCATTTGTGCTGTGTTCAACGTATGGCGGGCCAGGATCAGCTCTTTAAATCCTGGTGCAAACCGTTCTACCTGATCTTCAATAGCCGCCGTCATATCAATGGTTGAGCCATGTGGTACATGACAATAGGCCCAGGCGGTATGTTTACCAGCAGGCGCCCGGCTTGCATCGAAAACACTCGGCTGCGCCAGCAATACAAATGGTTTTTCCGGATGTTTCCCGGAAGATGACAACTGCTCGCCAGCAGCAATTTCTTCAAAAGTATTACCGATATGCACCGTGCCCGCCTGGCGGCATTCCAACGCTGTAAATGGAATGGGTTCGCTTAATGCCCAGTCCATTTTAAATACGCCCATGCCATAGCGGTACCGTTGTAATTGTTTTGTATAAAACGAAGAGAACCGGTTGCCTGCAATCTGTAACAATTGCTTTGGTGTTACATCGAGCAACACCGCTTTTGCGGCAGGCAACTGATCGAGTAACTGTACATAACAGTTAGTTTCTATTTTTCCACCTATTGAAATGAAATAAGATGCGAGTGCATTGGCAATGGATACCGATCCTCCCTTTGGTACCGGCCAGCCTTTTAAATGGGCAGCCGTCATTAAAACCAGACCAATAGCCGAAGTAGCCGCATTGGTTAATGGTTGTATGGAATGGGCCGCCATGCCCGCCCACAGTCCTTTTGCTTTCGCCGAACTGAATTTTCCGGAAAGAAACCTGGCCGAGGGTAAAGCCTGCAACCCAAACTGCGCCATTAATAATGGATGTTTGGGAATATGCAAGGGCCCCAATATATCGGCAACAATCTCCGGCCATATTTTAACCAGTGGCTGAATGAGTTTTAAATAATTATGTTCATCATCACCAAGCAATCGCGCCGTCTCAGGGATCGATTCTTTTAATACAGCCGCCGTGCCATCATCAAACGGATGCGCGGCAGCAATATCAGGGTAAATAAATTCAAGTCCGTGTTCCTGTAACGGCAGCGTGTCAAAGAAAGGGGAAGCCACTGCCATGGGATGAATAGCCGAACAGATGTCATGCAGGAATCCCGGCAAAGTAACTTCAGCGGTACGCAATCCACCACCGATCGTTTCTTTGCCTTCCAGCAACAACACGGATACTCCTACCTGTTGCAACGTGATGGCCGCTGCTAATCCATTGGGGCCGGAGCCTACTACTATTGCATCAAAACTGCTCAACTATTAGGTTTTACTTTTTTTTATAAATTGAATTATTCATTCCAGATGCATCTTACTTATAAACTAAGGCTTGCTGCAAGCGTCACGCATCCATCACAAAGCTAAACTGTCTGATCTTGCCATCCTTTACTACTTCGATATATTTTGAAGTTTCCTCCCGCGTCATATAAGTTTGATCACTCAGCTCAATCCGACCTAACCATTTTATACTGGTAGTATCTTCCCAGCCGGGCGACAGCAATCTTGCCGGGTATTCCTGTTCGGGTCGTATGGCTTCCCCATTTTGCGGTTTGTATAAGCTTAAAAACAAAAGCCTTGCAAGTCGTAGACTTTGCAAGGCTGGTGAAAAAGAGCTGGAACAGAATTTTATCTGCCCCGTATCTTAACGAGATTTTACAAAGCGTATCGCAACGTGACACCATACGTTCTTTGATCTCCCAACACACCCGCATAGTGACCGGCGTTGCCGGCAGC
>DASUVL010000434.1:0-2116 GCA_036379015.1 Niastella sp. | reverse complement strand
CACCCGGCCTGAACCTGGTTTCATTTAAACGAACGTAATCGGCAAATAAGCTGGAGCTTAGGGTGAGAAACGGGGAGATGACATACTGACCTGTAATGCCGGCCATAATTCTGTTGGAACTATTTATATTCTTCATCTTATTCACCACGGCATAGGGATTGTTCCTGCCAGTATAATCAGCACTATCCACGGCACTTAAATTGGTTCCTTCGACATCCTGGCTCCACACCGTTAAAACAGGACTTTTCAGCGTTGCCAGGTTAAGGGGATTGGTTTCAGGGGCATCTCCTTCATCCAGCACTTTTTTCCCGCTATGTGAATAGGCCACCGTATTCAAAATGGTCAGTCTCCTGTTCACTTTATAATCGAGGTTGAAGCGGGCTGTAAAGCGCTCGTACCTGGAATTACTAAAGGCGCCGGTCTGGTTTGTATAGCCAATACTCAGCGAATACTTTGCAACAGCATCTCCTCCTCTAAGCCTGAGATGGTAGTTGTTAAATGCTCCCTTCCTGAACACCTGCTGCTGCCAGTTGGTATTGTTATTATAACGTTGTAACTGGTCATCAGGCGTTGACACCAGGAGGTATCGCCCCACCCCATTCGCTATTTCGCCCTGGCTTACCCCCCGTGCGGTTTCCTTTTCGAGTATATAAGCCCGGTAATCATCGGCGTTTAAGACCGGGAGCCGTTTGGGCGCGCTCATAATACCTGTATATGCTGAAAAATCAAGGTAGGTTTTTCCGGCGGTGCCGCCCGTGGTGGTCACAATAATAACGCCGTTTGCGCCCCTTATTCCATAGAGTGCGGTGGCTTGCGCGTCTTTTAAAACCGTAATAGAGGCAATGTCACCGGGGTTGATATCGGCCAGCGGATTATTATCTACATTTTTTCCCAAGGGATTAATAAACCGGTACGTTTTTACCGGTATGCCATCTACGATATATAAAGGCTGTGTGCCTGCATGAAGGGTTGATGCCCCACGTATGGTTGTTAAAGCCCCCGATCCCGGAGCCCCCGAAATATTGGTAACCTGCATGCCGGCAGCCTGCCCCTGCAAGAGCCCATCTATTGAAACAGCAATCAATTCATCCACACTTTTTTTCTCTACCACCGACACCGCAGCAGTAACTTCAGATCTTTTAACACGCATATACCCTAATTCTGTTCTGGGTTCCAACGGCGGTATTTGAATCAGAATCGGTTTTTCAAAAAATTTTGCTATTGAATCAGCCGCTGCGTTGGGCTTCCCTTTTTTGCCGCCTGTTTTTTTCTGAGCATTAACCGGGTTGCTCACGCATATCAGGCTTAGTATGCATATGGCAACAAAGGCTGAGTGGGGGTTTATTTTAAACATATAAGATCATTAAGTATTGCAATTCATTCACAATTGTGTCACGGTACCCTACCCTAATTGACCGGTGTTAACACCATCACGTCCATTACAACAGCGGCCAGCTTTGATGCCTGTGATACCCATTTGAATCGTTTATCGCCGCCGGTTGTAAACTCATAGGTGCCCAGTTCCATATTTTGATAGAATGTGGTGCCGGCGCCATAATTTTTAACAGGGCCTATTTTATCATCACCAAACATCAGTTGCAGGTCGCCCCTGTTTCCGTTTTTGTAGTTGATGGAAATTTTGTATTTACCCTTTCTTACATTCCTGACTATTGATATCAGTGAATCATCTTTTGAATCTGCTTCAAAAAATAACACCATAGCGCCGGAACGGGGATGACTGGTTTCTGCAAAATACCGGAACCTGCCGGCGGCAGTACTTATGATCGGCTGTGCTGTCGGCGATATGCCGGCAAGTCCATAAGCGTAATTCAACGTTTGGCTAAACACATGCGTTATCTGGGTCCTTGGAACGGCTGAGCTGAAGACCATATGTTTATCTACGTTATGCAACACCCCGTTTTTCATCAAAATATCTGAACCCCGGAAGTCGATAGTGGCATTTACCGGTTTTTGACCGGCCATATCGTAGTATATATGACTGTCGGGCGACAACGTAGAAATTGTATTATCCCAACGTTCTATAACACCTATGGCCGGAACGGCAGCCGTTAAGCCAGCGTACTGCGCCGTAAATGAACTGCCTGGCACCAGATGA